>NZ_RZQG01000041.1:0-16750 GCF_003998635.1 Mesorhizobium sp. M7D.F.Ca.US.004.03.1.1 | reverse complement strand
ATCTCGAGGAAAGCTTCGAGTTGCAGCTCGACCTGCCGCTCGGCCTCGCCGACGAGAAACGCCGGCCCGGCACCAGGAAAGGCCTGGCACGCTTCGACGCCGACCGCGCCATCGACAAGATCCGCGAGCGCTTCGGCAAACAGGCGGTCGGCTACGGCACGGTGGCGCTGGAGGCGGCACGCTCGGTGCCCGACCAGTTCAGGGAGTTGGCGCAGAAGGAGCTGTGAGCGCGGTTGACGCCATTGGCGTCCTGAATCCGACCGCGCCGGCATTGTAACTGAGGGGCGGCAGGCCGTGAAAAATCTTGATCTCCTCACTGGTGCCTATTCGAGTAAGATGTCCCTCACACAAGCCATGGAATCTCATGTTCGCACCCTTCATCGTTTGCGCGTTGGTCACAGCTCTCAGCGCGGTTGTCAGTCTCGGTTTCTCCCTGGCTGCCATCATGAACGAAACCGGCAGCGCCCGGACAGTGGCATTGTACGGCTGTTCGCGCAGCGCAGCTTTGGTGGTCGCAAGCGCCGTGCCATTTTTTACGGGTTCGACGGAATGGCTTGAAGCCATCGCCTGGATAATGATCCTCGTGCAGGCTGGGGATGCCGTCATAGGCACCACGATCGACGACCGGATGAAAACCTTCGGCCCGGCCGGCACATCGCTCGCCAACCTTCTCGCTCTCCTATGGCTCATCCAGTCTGTTCAATGAGTTCACGAGAAACAGCTTCAGCGCGCGATATTGGTGTGGCTGGAGCGTCTTATTCCGTCTCTTCGCCATCCCAGTACCGCTTCACCCCAGCCATGTCGAAAATGCCGTCGCGCCGGCGCAAGGCGTCGACCGCCATCTTGTTGGAATCGGGATAGACGCAGACCTCGTTGGGGTTTTTCTCGCCGATCATCAGATAGCGGCACGGTCCCGTACCGCTATTGAGGAAGGAATGGCCGACCGCCAGGCCGGCGGGAAAACAGACATAGTCGCCGGCTTTCATTTCGTGGCGCTCCTCGCCAAGCAGCAGCGTCACCTGCCCCTCCAGGATCAGCGCATGTTCCTCTTCGAGCATGTGATAGTGCCTAGGCGCCAGGCGCATGCCGGGGGCCGGAGCCTCGATCAGCATGCCGACATGATAGTCGGACCGTCCCAAGGCGGCATAGGTGAGGTGTTTGGACTGACCACCGAACCGCGCCCCCTCGCCTTCCTGTTTCCACTCGACGGCATCGCTGGCGACCGGCGGGATCGGAGTGGCTGCTGCCTTGGTGACACCGGCTGTCACATCCGACGGCAACGGATCGCCGGTGGCAAGGCCGGTGTCCTCGCCGTCCCAGTAGCTTCGGGTTGCAGCGAGATCGAAGATCGCACGGCTGCCCAGCGCGCGCACCAGCACCTTATTGGAGGCGGTGTAGACGACAACGTCGTTCGGGTTGCGCTCGCCGACAATGACATAGCGGCACGGCGCGTCGCTGGTGTTGATCAGGCAATGCCCCGCCGCTGTACCGGCCGGAAAACAGATGTAGTCGCCGGCCTTCATGGCATAGGCGGCGGCGCCGACATAAGCGGTGAGCGCCCCTTCGAGGATGAAGACATGCTCCTCCTCGAAAATATGGTAATGCGCCGGCGAGGTCTGCTTGCCCGCCGGCAACTCCTCGATCGCCACGCCGACATGGTAATTCTCACCAAGCGCGGCCAGCGACAAATGCCGGTAGCGCACGCCGAAGCGCGGCACATCGGACCATTCCGTCCATGGCACGCTGTCCGATGCGAATGGCACGGGCGGTTTCTCGTCTGCCATCGGGCCTCCCTGTCGCTCTGCCCTCGTCGCATAGCCATGCTGCCAGAGGGTCTGCGTCAGAACAAAGCTGCCAGCTTCCGGCTAAGCCGCCAAGCGGTGTTCGCGACGCTCCTGACAAAGCCAGACAGGAGTCGCTCGCTTCAACTCCGGATCGCCTTGCCCGCCTGCTGCAGCAGCTCGAACGCGGCGAAGCGCTTGGCATGCCAGTCGGCCAGCGTAGCGTCGGGATGATAGACCTCGCCGAGTTCCGACATGCCGGCCATCGCCGTCACCAGGTCCTTGTAGCTCCCGGCAGCGACGGCACCCAGCATCGCCGAGCCGAGCAGCACCGGCTCGGGTGAGGTCGACGCCACCACCACCATGCCTGTCGTGTCGGCAAGCAGCTGGCGCACCAGCGGGCTTTGCCCGGCGCCGCCACTAACGACGATGGTGTCGACGGGAATGCCCTTGTCATGCTCGGCCCGCACGATCTGGCGCGCGCCGTAGCCCAGCCCGCAAACGCCGGCGACATAGAGCCCGACCAGGCTGTCGAGGCTGGTGTCGAGATCGAGCCCGGCAATCAGCGCGCGTGCATCCGGATCGGCGAAAGGCGCGCGGTTGCCGAGAAATTCCGGCACGACATGGATGCCGCCGACCAGCGCCGGCGTCGCCGCGGCTCCCTTGCGGCTTTGCGCCTGCAGCGACAGCCAGGCGCTGAGGCTCAGCCCCTCGGCCTGCGCCTTGGCCGCCGCTTCACCGGCCGCCGGGTGCATGCCCACCAGATGGTCGATGGCCGCACCGGCTGCCGATTGCCCGCCCTCGTTCAGCCACAGGCCCGGCACCATGGCAGAGAAATACGGACCCCAGACGCCGTCGACGAAGGCAGGCTCCGCGGTCGACGACATGGTGCAGGCCGAGGTGCCGAAGACATAGGCCATGCGCGACAGAACGCTGCCGAACTCGCCGCGCGCGCCGACCGTGCCGACGCCGCCGGCATGTGCATCGATCAACCCGGCGGCCACCGCGGTGCCGGGGTTGAGGCCAAGATCCACTGCTGCCTGCGCGGTCAGACCGCCGCCGAGTGCCGCACCGGCCGGCACGATCTCGGTGCCGATGCGCGCGAATGCATCGTCGGCTAGGCTGCCAAGACCAATCTTGCGGAAATAGGTCTCGTCCCAGCGGCTCTCATGCGCCAGATAGGTCCATTTGCAGGTCACCGTGCAGACCGAGCGGGCAAGGCTGCCGGTCGCCCGCCAGGTGAGGAAATCGGCGAGGTCCATGAATTGCCAGGCGGCATCGAAAGTGGCGGGCAGGTTTTCCGCCAGCCACAGCAATTTCGGCGTTTCCATCTCTGGCGAGATGACGCCGCCGACATAATTCAGCACCGTCTCGCCGCTGCGGTTGATGCGGCGCGTCTGCTCGACCGCGCGATGATCCATCCAGACGATGATGTTGCGTTCGGGTTTTCCCGATTTGCTGACCGCCAGCGGCACGCCGCCCTCGCCCAGCACCACCAGAGAACAGGTGGCGTCGAAGCCAATGCCGGCGATCGCTTCCGGCGCCACGCCAGCCTGCGCGACAGCGGCGCGCGTGGCAACGCACACCGCCCGCCAGATATCATTGCTCGACTGCTCGACAATGTCGCCGGCCTCGCGCCACACCTCAATGTCCTGCTTGGCCGAGGCAAGCAGGTTTCCCGTGTGGTCGAACACCCCGGCCCGCGCGCTGCCGGTGCCGACGTCGATGCCGAGATAGTGGGGCATGGGGGAAACCTTCGGTTTAGGGCAGTAAGGGAGTAGGGCAGTAAGGCAGTAGGGGAATAGGGAATAGTGGCTTGGCTTGGGCCCGGGCATTGAACAGCAGAGCAATCCTACTGCCCTACTGCCCTACTGCCCTACTGCCCTACTGCCCTAAAGATCATTGCTCTGTGGCAAAATCACCAGATCCCGGATCGTCACGTTGCGCGGCCGGGTCAGCATGAACATGACAGCTTCGGCCACCTCGCGCGGCTGCATCAGGCCGCCGGCGGCGAGTTCTTCCTCGAGTTTCGCCTTTGGCCAGTCGCTGACCAGCGCCGTCACCACCGGGCCAGGCGCCACAGCGCCGACGCGCAGGCCATGCTTGGCGACCTGCCGCCGCACCGTGTGGACGAAGGCCTGCACGGCGTGCTTGGACGCAGTGTAGATCGGCTCCCAGACCACCGGAACCAGTCCGGCGATCGAACTGGTGACGATGATGTCGCCGGTCTTGCGTTCGATCATGTGCGGCAGCACCGCCTGGATCGAGCGGAAGCAGGCATTGATGTTGAGGTTGAGCATCCGGTCCCAGGCGTCGGGATCGCCGGTCGCCACCTCGCCGCCGACATAGGCGCCGGCATTGGCATGGAAGATATCGAGCTGTCCGGCCTTCTCCAGAATCTGCGGCATCATGCTGGCGACGCTTGCCGGCTGCATCAGGTCGATCACCAGCGGGATCGCCTTGGGGCCGAGCTCGGCGCACAATGTATTCAGCGTCGCCTCGGCGCGGTCGACCAGCACCACGGTGGCGCCGGCCGCCAGCATATGCCTGGCGCATTCGAGGCCGATGCCTGATGCCGCGCCGGTGACGGCGGCAACTTTTCCGGACAGTTCTTCGCTCATGTCTTGCTTCCTGTTGATGGGTTCAGGCCCGGCCATGCGAGACACGCGAGCGGCGTGCCAGCGAGTCGACGATGACTGCGATGGCAAGCACGGCGCCGGTGATCATGTACCGAAGCGACGAGGACAGATCGAGCAGCGTCAGGCCGCTGGCGATCGACTGGATGACGATGATGCCGAGCAGTGCCGAATAAGCGCTGCCGCGACCGCCGAACAGGCTGGTGCCGCCGATGACGGCCGCCGCGATGGCGTTGAGATTGACGTCGCCGGTGCCGGCCTGCTGGCTGGCGGAAGCCAGGCGGGCCGCCGACAGCACGCCGCCGAAGGCGGCCAGCATCGAGCACAGCACGAAGGCGCTGGAATAGATCAGCCGCACATTGATGCCGGCGCGCCTTGCCGCCTCGCGGTTGCCGCCGACCGCCGACATCGAGCGGCCCCATTTCGTCCGCGTCAGCGCGTAATGCATTGCGATGACCAGGCCGACGAACAGGCCGAACATCCACGGAATACCGCGCGCCTGGTTGAGATAGAAGACGATGAGTTCGAGAATGACCGTGATGACGGCCGCTCGCGTGATGAGACCGCCCGTCGACGGCGCCGACAGATTGGCGGCGCGGCGGCGCGCAACGGTGCGCAGGCCGGTGACCAGCATGACGATGCCGGGAACGGCCGCCAGCCCGAACGACACGAACTTCGGCATCATCAGCAACTGGCCGAAATTCACCAGGTTCGAGCCGTAAGGTAGGTTGATCGAGCCTGTCGAGCCGAGGATGTAGAGCTGCAGCCCAAGCACCGCCAGCAGGCCGGCCAGCGTCGAGACGAAGCTCGGCATGCCGAGCCGGTTGAACAGCAGCGCATAGAGCGCGCCGATGAAGCCGCCGACGGCGATAGCGGCAAGAATGGCGAGCGCCACCGGCCAGCCCTGGTTGACCCACAGCGTGCCGACCATCGCCGAGGCAAAGCCGCTGATCGAGCCGACCGACAGGTCGATCTCGCCGACCATCAAAACGCAGACGATGCCGAGCGCAATGACGCCGACGGTGGAGCAATCGAACAGCAGATTGACCAGGTTGCTGCTCGACAGGAAGATCGGATTGATGCTGGCAAACACCGTCCAGATGATGACCAGCCCGACAATCACCGGCAGCGAACCGAGATCGCCCGAGCGGACCCGGTCGAAGAACCTGCGGATGGCGCCGCCGATCCCGGCCTCGTGCTTGACGCGCACATCGGCGCGGTCGAGCTGCGGCGGCACCGGGGCCGTCTGTTGCACGTCGCTGCTCATGGGCGTGGCTCCTGGGTTTGATCCGGCCGGGCGGTCTGGGCCTGGCGGCGCTCGGCGCGTCGCGACACCGAATTGTTCGACGCGCCGGTGATGGCGCTGACCAGTTCCTGGTTCGAGGCGTCGGGCGAGAAGATGCCGTTGTTGCGGCCAAGCCGCAGCACGACGATGCGGTCGGCAACTGCGCGCACGTCTTCCATATTGTGGCTGATGATGACGACGCCGAGGCCGCGGTCGCGCACGCGCTCGATCAGATTGAGCACTTCCGCTGTCTGCGCCACGCCAAGTGCGGCCGTCGGCTCGTCGAGCAAGATGAGCTTGGGTTCGAGCAGCAGCGAGCGGGCGATCGCCACCGTCTGGCGCTGGCCGCCCGACAGCGACGCGACGACTTCGCGGACACTCGGGATGCGCGCCGAAAGCTCGTTGAGCAGCGTCCAGGCGCGCACTTCCATCGCTACCTCGTCCAGCCGCAGCGGGTTGAGCTCGCGGCCGAGGAAGATGTTGGCGACGATGTCGAGGTTCTCGCACAGCGCCAGGTCCTGGAACACGGTGGCGATGCCAAGCGTCAGCGCCGCACTCGGGTCGGCAAGCGTCACAGGCGTGCCGCGAAAGCTGATGCTGCCCGAGCTCGGCTGATGCACGCCGGCCAGGATCTTGACCAGCGTCGACTTGCCGGCGCCATTGTCGCCGACCAGCGCCACCACCTCGCCGGCATGGACATCGAGATCGATATCGGTGAGCGCCGAGACGGCGCCGAAATTCTTCGAAACGCCGCGCAGGCTGAGCACCAGCTCGCCTGTCGGAACCGGTCCGTCCGGGGTATCGATCATGCCTGGAACACCTTTCAAAAGAACCGGTTCAAGAAATCGGATGTGCGCTGCCTGGCCGCCGCGCGGGCGGCCAGGCAGCGCAGCGGGCAAGGGTCGCGGTCAGTTCCCGATGCCCAGCTTCTTGCAGCCTTCCGCGTAGCGATCGACGCAGAGTTCGGCCGCGGTGTTGATCTTCTTGTCGATGATCTCGGCCTTCAGGTTTTCCTGCGTCACCACGGCTGGCGTGAACAGCTGCGAGGGCGTGTCGTACAGTGTCATCTCGGCCTTCGGCGTCTCGCCCGAAAGCAGCTTGATGGCGATGTTGGCGGCGGCCGCAGCCACGATCTCGCTCGGCTTGGAGATGGTGTTGTACTGATCGCCGGCGATGATCAGCTGAAGTGCTGCGATCGTCGCGTCATTGCCGGTCACCGGCGGCACGGGATCGACGCCGGCCGCCTTGAACGCCGCGATGGCGCCGCCACCGGTGCCGTCATTGGCGGCGACGACGCCGAGGATCTTCGGGCCGAAGCGGGTGATCTGGCCGCCGGCCCATTGCTGCGCCTTCGGCGGCGCCCATTCCGGCGTGTCGTATTCGGCCAGGATCTGGTAGCCGCTGTTGTCGAGGCCTGCATGGATGCCCTTCTTGATCAGGCCGGCCGCCGCATCGGTCGGCGAGCCGTTGATCTGCAAGACGCCGCCCGTGGCCGGATCGACCTTCAGCGCCTTCAGGTGCTCGACCAGCGAGTCGGCGATGGCCTTGCCGATGCCTTCATTGTTGAACGAGACATAGAAGTCAGCCGGTGCTGTCGGGATCGGCCGGTCATAGGCGATGACCTTGATGCCCTGGCTCTGCGCCAGCTTCACCAGCGAGGCGGCAGCGGTCGAGTCGACCGGGTCGAGCACGATCGCCTTGGCGCCCTGCGAGATCACCGAGTTGAACTGCTGCTGCTGGCGCGAGGCGTCGGCATCGGCATTCTGGTAGAGCACCTTGCAGCCCGGGCACAGCTTCTTCATCTCGGCGGCGAAGCCGGGATAATCGTGCTGCTCGTAGCGGGTCGAGGCCTGGTCGGGCATCAGGAAGGCGACAGTGGCGTCGGTGACCTCGGCGGCCCTGGCGATCGCGGCGGTGCCGGCCAGCAGCGACAGCGCAATTGCTGCCATGCCGGCGGACTTCCCAGCGGATTTCAATGAAAGTTTGGTCATTCGGTCTTCTCCGTTTCTGGATATGGTTGTAAGAAGGTCGTTGACTGCTTTGGTGTGAAGACACGCCTCCGCCCTCGCCCCAACTGCAATTGGGAACCAGAGCCCCGGCGCCGGCCTTTCGAGCCGCGCCGACATCCTTTTTCAAGACAAGCGCTCTCCATCGCGGACCGCGTCATGCGGGCCACGCCTTCAGGCGAAAAAGTGTTGTTCCTCCCTTGGTTCCTCCCTGGCTCCTCCGTTAAGCGGCTTTGCCCGCATTGATGTTGTCGGCCAGCAGGCGCCTGAAGCGCGAGGGCGGCATGCCCTTCTCCGCCAGGAACTGCCGGTTGAAATTGGACAAATTGTTGAAGCCGACCTCGTAGCAGATGTCGGTGATCGAGGCCTGCTCGTCGCTCATCAGGATCTGGCAGGCGAGATTGATGCGCAGCCGCTTGACATACTGCACCAGCGACATGCCGGTGTGGCGGCGAAACGAGCGTGAGAAGGCGCCGGTCGACTGGCCGGCAATGGCAGCGAGATCCGCCTCGTCGAACAGCTGCGTCAGGTTCTCCCTGATATAGGCGAGTGCCTTGTTCATGCCGGCGGTCATGTAGCCCGACGGATCGGGCCGGTAGCTGGCGCTGGCCAGCAGCTGGAATTCCTGGGCGCGGCTGAGCAGGCCTGCGATCATCATGAATAGCTCGATGCGGCGCACACCCTGCGCCTGCATCATCTCTTCCATCAATGGCGCCAGCGCCTTGCTGGTGCGGTTGGAAAACAGCACGCCGCGCCGCGACGCTTCGAGCAGGTGCCCCAGCCCCGCCAGCTCCGGCAGCACATGCATGGCGTCACCGATGAAGCTCTCGGAAAACTGGATGATGCGGCCGCGCAGCGGGATCGAGCTGTCCCTGGGGATGTCGCTGACCCAATTGTGCGGCAGGTTCGGCCCGGTCAGCACCAGATTGCCCGGCTCGAACTCGCCGATGAAGTCGCCGACGAAATAGCGGCCATTGGTGAAGATCACCTGATGCAATTCATATTCGGGATGGAAATGCCAGCGCACCGTATGGAAGGGGTAGCCATGCGACCACGCCTTGAAGGACTCACCGCGTCGTATCTGGACTACTTCCAGGTCCGGTTCCATGTCCGTTTCCTCCCAGGCCGGCACGGATCGTTGCCGCGTTCGGCCCACATTCCCTAAACCGGCCGAATTGGTTTCGGCTCTGCATTTCAAGAGCCACGGTATCGGCTCATGACAACAGGCGCCACCACGATTCAGGGCAACGGATGATACTTTTTTAACCGGGAAGGGATGCGGAGAGGCGATATTCGGGCAGGAGGGGTTGCGCCAGACGTTCGAAGCCCGTCGCCTCGCTACGTCGTCTCCCTCTGGATCACCGTCGGTTCCATGAGCACCATCCGGCGCGGATGCGTGGGGTCATCGAGAAAATCGATCAGCGCGCCGATCGCCAGATAGCCGGACTCGGAAATGCGCCGCTCGATCGTCGAAAGCGGCCGAACGAGAAGCGGTGCGATATAGATGTTGTCGAAGCCGATCACCGCGCAATCCTCGGGAACGCTCAAGCCGCGTTCGCGCAGCGCCACGGTCGCCCCCATAGCCAGCATGTCGCTCATGCAGCACATGGCCGTGAAGCTGGTGCGGTCGAGCAGCGTGCGCGTGGCCACCAGTCCAAATCGATGGTTGAAGGCACCGCACTCGATCAGATCCGGATCGACTGGCAACCCGGCCTCGCGATGCGCCCGCTCGAATCCCGCCCGCCTGATTTTCGTGTTCGACGCCTGGGGGTTGCCGCTGACGAACGCAATCCGCCTGTGCCCTGCCCGGATCAGATGGCTTGCCGACAGGAAGGCACCCGTCTCGTAGTCCGTGTCGATTCGCGCAGCGAGGCAATCGAGGTCGGGAATTTCCCGGTCCATCGATACCAAGGGTATCCTGAGCCTCTCCAGGAGGTGGGCGTCAGGAATCAGATCGCTTGCGGCAAGCACGATGCCATCGACGCCGTGACTGGCGAGGAAGGTCAAATGCGATGCCTCCTTTTCGGGATCGCTGTCGGAATTACACAGGATCGTCGAATAACCCCGCTCACGCGCGGCCTGGTCGCAAGCGCGGACGAGCTCCGTGAAATAGGCATTGAGAATGTCAGGCACGATGACGCCGATGACACGCGAACTGCGGGTAATAAGCGACCGGGCGATCGAGTTGGGCGTATAATTGAGTTCCTTGACCAGCGACCAGATTTTTTCCCGGGTCTTCTCGCCTATGGAGTGGTCTTTGCGGTTGAGGACCTTTGAAACGGTTGCAGCCGATACACCAGCCTGCCGGGCGATATCTTTGATCGTCGTTGCCACATTCCCTCGCCATTTCGACGAACGATAGCCTGTCTCTGCCGCCATCGGAACATCGGCATGCGACTAGCACGGATCGCTGTTCCAAAGAAACAGGTCGCGTGATCGACAGCCTGCGCCGTGGATTTGACATAACGCATATAACTCGTTAGGTAAACGTTTACCTAAGCTAGCCCGTCGCCGTTTGCGGGACAGGCGGGTCTGCTTGGCATCAGGCGGGCCTGCAGGGTGCCGGCTAGGTCATGGGAGGACTTATGCGTTTTCGAGCCAGGGTTTGCCTGCAGCAAGAGGGGTTCTGAATGCCGGAAGCGCGGGAGCCACGCACTGCCGCCGAGCCTCCCGGATCAGGGACGCCGGCTCCAACCAAACTGTCGATCGAAAAGCTCAACGTCAGTTTCGGATCAGTAACCGCGTTGAGCGATGTCAGCCTCGATATCGCCGACGGAGAATTCGTCTGCATCCTCGGGGCCTCCGGCTGCGGCAAGAGCACGCTGTTCAATGTCGTCTCGGGCCTGCTCAAGGCAACATCGGGAAAGATCGTGCTCGACGGCCACGATGTCAGCAACCGGCCGGGCCAGGTCGGCTACATGCTGCAGAAGGATTTGATGCTGCCGTGGCGGACCGTGCTCGGCAACATTACGCTCGCTGCGTCATTGACACGCGGCGCCACCGCGCAGGATCGCGCCGAGGCGGCGGAACTGGCCAGCCGCTACGGTCTCGGCGACTTCCTCAACCACTATCCGCATGCCCTGTCAGGCGGCATGCGCCAGCGCGTCGCCATGATGCGCACTATCGCCGCCGGCCGCCAGGTGATGCTGCTCGACGAGCCGTTCGGCGCACTCGACGCGCAGACGCGGCTTGGCATGCAGCAATGGCTGCTGCAGCTCTGGCGCGACCTCAAGCGCACCATCCTGTTCGTCACCCATGATGTGGACGAGGCGATCTATCTCGCTGACCGCATCGTGGTGATGACGCCGCGGCCGGGCCGCATCGCCGAAATCCTTACCGTCGACCTGCCCAGGCCACGGCCGCTGGAAGTGCTGACGACAGACACATTCGTCGGCCTGAAGCGGCAGATCATGCAGCATCTCTACCACTGACCGATTGGGCATTGACCAATCAGGCACTGACCTCACGGCCAATAGGGAGCACGGGAATGAACACACGGTTTGGAGCGGCGGCGGGACCGTTCTTGATCTGGGTCGTGGCCATGGTGCTGATCCTGGTCGCATGGCAGGTGCTGGTCTGGGTCTCCGGGCTGCCGCCCTATGTCATTCCGCCGCCGGCGCTCGCCTTCCAGACGCTCTTCGACAACTGGCCGCGGCTCTCGGTGCTGACCGGCCAGACGCTCTATGAAACCGCGATCGGCTATGTGCTCGGCGCCCTCATCGGCTTCCTGCTTGCTCTGGCGATGGGGCAGATCCGTGTCGTGCAACGCCTGGTCATGCCGGCGCTGATCATTTCGCAGGCCGTGCCGATCGTCGCCATTGCCGCACCGCTGGTCATCATCTTCGGCTTCGGCATCACCCCAAAGCTGATCATCGTCGCTTGGATCGTGTTCTTCCCGGTTGTGGTCAACGTGCTCGATGGCCTGGCCTCGGTCGATCGCGATATGCTCAATCTGGCGCGCCTGATGGGCGGCGGTGGCCTGCGCACCTTCGCCATCGTCAAATTGCCGGCCTGCATCGGCCCGCTGTTTTCCGGCCTCAAGATCGGCGCCACCTATGCGGTGACCGGCGCCGTCATCGGCGAATGGACCGCTTCGTCCAAGCAGGGCTTGGGCACCTATCTGCTCACCGCCAACGCGCAGATGAACACGGCCGGCGTCTACGCCGCCATGCTGCTTTTGACCGTCATCGGCGTCGGCTCGTTCCTGCTCGTGTTCGGGCTCGAGGTGCTGATGACGCCATGGCGTTCGCGTTCGACCGCACCGGCATGGGCGCAATGGAACCCCCCGAGGACCACTTCGTGAACGAGCCACCAATCTGCAAATGCCAACCAACGATAACAGGAGGAGTTCAATGCATATGACCTATACGAAGATGATCTCGGCGACCGTGGGCCTGCTTGCCCTTGGCGCCGCTTTCGGCGCGGCTCCGGCCAGCGCGGCCGACCTCACCACCGTCCGCTTCGTTTATGACTGGGCGAGCGCCGATTTCGAACTGATCCCGACGCTGGTCGCCCAGCAGAAGGGCTTTTACGAAGCCGAAGGCATCAAGGTCGATGTCATCTTCCCGCCGGACTCGCAGACCACAGCGCGGCTACTCGCCGTCGGCCAGGCCGAGATCGGCTTCGAAGCCACCACCGACGTCGTCTTCGGCGCCTCCCAAGGCATTCCGATCACCTCGATCGGCCTCTACACCAAGAGCAACAATTGGGGTCTGTTCGGCCGCCCCGGCGAGCCGCTTTCGCTCGACAACCTCAAGGGCAAATCGATCGCCATCTATACCGACTCCTGGACCAAGGCGATGATGCCGTTCGTGCTCAAGGCCGCCAAGCTGACCGAGGACGACGTCAAGCTGATCATCGCGCAGGATTCCGACACCAATCTTCTGCTTGCCGGCAAGATCGACATCGCCACCAACACCGAGAACTATCTGGTGCCGCAGGTGCAGGAGACCTTGAAGAAGGATCCGACCAGCCTCATCGGTGCGGCGGCAGGCGCGCCCGATGTCCCGGTCTGGACCTATACCGCATCCACCGCCTACCTCGCCGAACACGGCGATGTCGCCAAGAAGTGGATGCGCGCCACCATCAAGGCGACCGAATGGGCCGCCGACCATCCCGAAGAAGCCGCCGAGATGTTCACCAAGGCTTATCCGGAAGGCGGCAGCCTCGCCTACAATCTCTCCGGCTGGAAGCTCACCGCCGCCCTGATGAAAGGCGATACCGGCTACATGATGCAGGAAGACAAGAACTGGCTGCCGATCGCCCAGGCGTTGAAGGACACCGACCAGATCAAGGAAGTCCTGCCGGCCTCGAAATACTACACCAACGAGCTGCTCAAGTAGGCGCAGCCTCGCCCCTCACGACAAGGGCCATCCCGACGGGGATGGCCCTTTTTACCAGTACAAAGAGAATGGACTTTCAGGCATGGCCAAGAGCAGAATTATCCTCGATTGCGACCCCGGCGTCGACGACGCCATAGCGCTTCTCCTGGCCTTTGCCTCGCCCGATGAAATCGAGATCGTCGGCATAACGACGGTCGTCGGCAACGTCTCGCAGCCATTGACCACCCGCAATGCGTTGCGCATCACCGCCATGGCCAATCGCCAGGACATTCCGGTCTATGCCGGCTGTATCAGGCCGATCATCCTGCCGCGTGAAGAAAGGGGCGCCTCGGTGCACGGCACCGACGGCCTCGGCGACCTCGACGTGCCCGATGCCACGCACGAGATCCAGGGGCAGCACGCTGTCGATTTCATCATCGAGACGATCCTGCGCGAGCCTGGCCAGATCACGCTTTGCCCGATCGGCCCGATGACCAACATTGCACTCGCGCTGATCAAGGAACCGTCCATCGCCGGCAAGATCAAGGCCATCGCCTTCATGGGCGGTGCCGCCTTCAGCCCCGGCAACACCGCGACCGATGCGGAGTTCAACATCTGGATCGATCCGCATGCGGCACAAATCGTGCTGTCTTCCGGCATTCCGATGACCATGTTTGGGCTGGACGTGACCCGCCACGCCACGTTGACCAAGGTGAGGTTCGAGCAACTCGAGCGCGACAGCAGCCCGATCATGAAAACGGCCATTGCCATGATGCGCCACTATGGCAGCGGCGACGCCAGCCTGCATGACCCCTGCGTGACGGCGTTCCTGATTGACCCGACCCTGTTCAGGGGCGTCGACGCGGTGATCGAGGTCGACTGCGATCCGTCCGGCGCCTATGGCCGCACGCGGGCGACGCTGGTCGAGAATGGCGCCGGCAAGGGCCTGCCGGTCTGCCACGTCATCACCGAGGTCGACGACACCAGGCTGTTCCAGCTCATCGATCAGCGGCTGCGGCTTTTGTAATCAGCGCGGGCAACTATCTCCCAAACCGCGCAGCCGTCCATGCCCCACCTGCCGCATTCGAATCCACCGCCGCCGCGACAAACTTCACGCCGCGCGCGCCGTCGACGATATCGGGCACCTGCGCCGCGCGCGCCGGATCGACCGCCGCACCGGAACGGTGCGCGCGGATGATGTCGGCGGCGTCGCGGTAGAAATTGGCGAAGGCCTCGATATAGCCTTCAGGATGCGCCGCCGGCATGCGCGACACGCGCCGGCTTTCCTCGGTCGAGCCATGGCCGCCGCGCACCAGCGTGCGGGTTTCCTCGCCGTAGCGGGAGAAGCGCAGTTCTTCCGGTCGCGCGCCCGACCATTCGAGCCCGGCTTTGTCGCCATAGATGCGCACGGACAGATCATTGTAGTGGCCGGGCGATGTCTGGCTGGCCAGGATCGTGCCGCGCGCCCCGCCGGTCCAGCGCATCATCACATGCGCATTGTCGTCGAGCCGGCGCCCCGGCACAGCGGTGAACAGATCGGCCGAAACCGCCTCGGCCTCGCAGCCCGAGATGAAGCTCGCCAGATTGAAGGCATGCACGCCGATATCGGCCAGCACCGCCGACTGCCCTGCCCTTGCCGGGTCGGTGCGCCACTCCGCCTGCTTCTGGCCTTCGGCATCGATCGGCTTGGTCAGCCAGTCCTGGATATACGAACCATGTACGGAGACGATCCGTCCGAGCTCGCCCGCCGCCACCATCTCGCGCGCTTGCCGCACCATGGCATAGCCGGTGTTGTTGAGGGTGACGACGAAGCGGCGTTTTTTCTCCTTCGCGAGCGCCACCAGCGCTTCGGCGTCGGCCAGCGTCGTCGACAGCGGCTTGTCGCAGATCACGTCGATGCCGGCCTCGAGGAATGCGGTGGCGATCGGTGCGTGCAGATGGTTGGGCGTGACGATGACGACGGCCTCGATGCCGTCCGGCCGCGCGGCTTCTGCCTTTGCCATGACGCGATAGTCGGCATAGCTGCGCTCCGGCGCGATGCCGATCTCGGCGGCCGAGGCCGCGGCGTTCTCCGGGTCGGAGGACAGCGCGCCGGCCACCAGCGCGATCTGATCGTCAAGGCGCATGGCAAGGCGATGCACCGCACCAATGAAGGCATTGCGGCCTCCACCCACCATGCCGACCCGCAAACGTTGGCGCGTCGATCCGTCCGATGTTGCGTAGACCATTCTTTACTCCTCCCGGCAGACCATTTTGACGACGTGCAACCCTATGACGCCGCCGGCACTTTCGAACACAATTTCCAATTTCCATATTGTAAAACGATCGTGCCGCGCTAGCCTGAAATCATGAGTGGGGCGGGCAAAACATCGGGACGGTCGATTGCCGACGAGGCGGCTACGCGCAAGCGCGGGCGCTCGCTGGCAGCACTCGGCTACATCCAGCCACAGACCTACGAGGAACTGCGCGCGGTGCTCTCTTCCGGCACGGTGCATTTCCCCAAGCGGCTGCGCCAGGTCGCCATCTTCCTGTGGCAGCATCCGAGCGACGTGGCGCTCGGCACCATCGCGCAGGTGGCGGCACAGGCCGGCGTGCAGCCCTCGACGCTGGTGCGCTTTGCCCAGATCTTCGGTTACTCCGGCTTTTCCGATTTCCAGGGCCTATTCAAGGATCACGTCAAGGGGTCGTGGCCGGAAGGACGCGGCGAGCAGCGGACCGAGGCCGAACCCAATGCTCATCTGCATTTCCTGCACGGCATGGTCGGCGCCTCCCAGGCTTCGCTTGGCCGCATCGAGAGCGGCTTCGACGTCGAGAGTTTCGAGAAGATGGTGGCGCTGCTGGCGGCCGCCGACCTGATCTACGTCATCGGCTCCAAGCGCGCCTTTCCCGTCACCACCTATCTATCGCTGACGCTCTCGCAACAAGGCGTGCGCAACGTGCTGGTCGACAATGTCGGCTCCACTGCAATCGACCAGGTCGGCTGCATCGGCAGGCAGGATGCCGTGCTGGCGGTCTCCTTCAGCCCCTACAATTCGATCACGCCCGACCTTGTCGCGGTGGCACATGAGCGCCAGGCCTGCATCGTCACCATCACCGACAGCACCTTCAGCCCGCTCATCCGGCTGTCGGACAGCTGGCTGGAAGTTGTGGAGTCCGACTTCGCCGGCTTCCGCTCGCTGGCCGCGTCGCTGGCGGTCGGCATGGCGCTGGTCCATGGCGTCGCCGCGCGCCGCACCAAATGAGGTACCACTGGCACAATTGACTATCGGGAATTGCCGTTCCATATTTCAAAAAATAGAAACTTTGTTCCGGGAGGAGGAATGGAGCTTCAACTCAACGGCAAGGTGGCGCTGGTCACCGGCTCGACGCAAGGCATCGGCCGCGCAATCGCCGAGACGCTGGCGCGCTCCGGCGCCGGCGGCCTGCTGATCACCGGGCGCGAGAAGGTGCGCGGCGACGCTGTGGCGGCGGAGCTTTCGCAATTGGGCACGCCGACAATCTTCGTCGCCGCCGACCTCGCCGACCCGGCAACCCCTGCCCTTTTGGCGCAGGCCTGCATCGACCGCTTCGGCCGCATCGATGCGCTGGTCAACGCCGCCGGCCTGACCGACCGCGCCTCCTTCCTCGATGCCGACCTCGACGACTGGGCCTCGCTGTTCGCGGTCAACGCGCGCGCGCCGTTCTTCCTGATGCAGGCGGCGATTGCAGACATGAAGAAGCG
>NZ_RZQG01000419.1:0-5133 GCF_003998635.1 Mesorhizobium sp. M7D.F.Ca.US.004.03.1.1 | reverse complement strand
ATCCTCAGCTTCAGCCCGAACGCCGTGCGCGTCATCACCAGATGCACGATGACGATCGCCGCCAGCCCAAGCAGCAGGCCACTGGTGATGGTCGTTTCGAACAGTCGCGGCAACCGGTCTTCCACCGGCAGCGTGCGCGTCTGCGGCACGGTCGTGTTCGGGTCGCGAAACGCCAGCTTGACCAGCACATTGGCGAGCGACGTGCCGAGGAACGTCATCATCAGCGTGGTGATGATCTCGTTGACGCCCTGATAGGCACGTAGCAGGGCCGGCACCAGCGACCAGATCATCGCCACCACCATGGCGATGAGGAATGAGCAGAACAGCGCCAGCCAGGCTGGCATGATCTGCACGAACACGGGAGCGCTGGCCGCCGCCGTCACCGCGCCAAGTAGGAACTGCCCGTCGCCGCCGAGATTCCACATGCCCGCGCGAAAGGCCACGATCAGGCCGGCGGCAAGAAACAGCAGCGGCGCCATGCGCGTCAGCGTCTGCTGGATGCCGAGCGGCGAGAACAGTCCTTTCTCCAGCACGAAGCCATAATAGGCGAGCGGGTCGACGCCTACTGCAAGCAGGATACAGCCGGCTATGACGAGAGCGGCAAGGATCGGGCCGAGCGTCATCAGCATCCGATGCAGGATGTCGCGGCGTGTCACTGTCCCGCTCGTGGCATCGAGTGCAGTAGCACTGACCGTGGGTGCGGTGTCGATGCTCATGCGGCAAGTCCGATCATCAGGCGACCGACCTTGGTGCGGGCGTCGTCGGCATTCTCGACGGTACCGACCAGCGCTCCGTTCGCGATGACGGCTATACGGTCGCACATACCAAGCAATTCCTCGAGGTCGGTGGAGATCAGCAGCACGGCAAGGCCACGCGCTGCCGTGTCGCGGATGCGCTGGCGCGACGCCAATGTGTTGGCGAGATCGAGCCCATAGGTCGGTTTGTTGAAGATGACCACCTTGGCGCCCTCAGCCAGTTCTCGCGCCAGAAGCACCTTCTGGATGTTGCCGCCGGACAGCCGCGCGACCGGCGTCTTCAGGCTCGGCGTGCGCACATCGTATTCGCGCACGAGCTGGGCGGCGCGCTTGTCGATCTCCGCGCGCTGCTCGACGCCGTTGCGCCAGAACGGGGCCGCGCCGACCTGCTTGAGGAAGAAGTTGATCGAGACGGGGAAGGTGCCGACAGTGCCCTCGCCCAGCCGGTCGTCGGTCAGGTAGCGAAGGCCGCGCCGGCGGCGCTCGCCGACGCTCAGCGTCTCGATGGCGGCGCCGTCCAGCCGCACCGAGCCGCTGGTGGCTGTGCGCTGGCCGGCCAGCGCTTCCGCCAGCTGCTTCTGGCCGTTGCCGTCGATGCCGGCGATGCCCAGGATCTCACCCGGGCGGATGTCGAAGGAGATCGACGACAGGCCTGGCGCATTGTCCGTCGGTGCAACCGTCAGATCCGCGACCTGAAGCAGCGGGGCCGTTCCGGCGCGGGCAGTGCGGACAGGACGCTCGACAGCTTCCGGGTCATCCTTCTGCTTGCCGAACATCAATTCCACGATCTCCGAGATGATCTCCTGTTCGCCCAGCGCACGAAACCGCTCGGGCGGGATCTCGCCGACCTTGCGGCCGAGCTTCAGCACCGAGATGCGGTCGCCGAAGGCAGCCGCCTCCTTGAGCTTGTGGGTGATGAAGACGATCGCCAGGCCCTGCTCGACGAGGCGGCGCATCAGCGCGCCCAGTTCGTTGATGCCTTTCGGCGTCAGCATGGAGGTGGACTCGTCAAGGATGAGCAACCGGCTGTTGCGCAGCATCGCGCGCAGAATCTCGACCTGCTGCTGCTCGCCGAGCGACAGCTCCGATACCTTGGCATGCAGCTTGACGGTGATGCCGAGCGTGCTGGTGATCTCGGCGACCCGCGCCGCCAGTTCCTCGGTCCTGGGGCGGCGCCACCACGGCCCGCCAAGCAAGAGGTTTTCCGCCACCGTCAGCGTCGGCACCAGCATCATATGCTGGAATACGGTGCCGATGCCGAGTGCCAGCGCATGGCGCGGCGAGGTGATCGGGGTCGGTTTGCCGTCGACCAATATGCGTCCTTCATCCGGCTGCTGCAGGCCGGACAGCATGCCGATCAATGTCGATTTTCCAGCGCCGTTCTCGCCCAGCAGCACATGCACTTCGCCCGGGCGGATCGACAGGTCGACGCTGTCATTGGCGACTATGCCGGGGAACCGTTTGGTCACGCCTTCAAGCGCGACAATGTCGCGCCCGGCAACGGACGATGAAGAAAGACTGCTCATGAAAGCCCAGCACCAAAAAACGGGAATCGTCCGGAGGGGTGAACGGATCACCCCTCCGGCAGCTGACCGTGATCGCCTTACTGGGCGACGCTGGTCATCAGTGCCCTGACGGCGGCTGCGTCATAGACCGGATCGACCTTGATCTTGCCGGAAATGACGTCTTCGCGCAGCGCCTGGATTTCCGTCCAGACATTATCCGGGATCGCAGCGGTTTTCAGCAGCTTGACCGAGTCGTCCTTGAGGCCGATCGTATAGTGTTTGGTGCCGAACGTGTCGGCTTTCAGGTCGGCAATCATCGCCGCATAGACCGGCTCGATGTTCCACACCACCGACGACAGCAGGAAGCCCTTGTCGATCGGCGACTTGTCGCCGATGACGTCGATGAAATAGACCTTGCCGCCATCGGCTGCCTTGGTCGTCTCGACAGCCTGCAGCATGCCGAAGCTCGAACCGTTGCCCTGGCCGAAGATGATGTCGGCGCCCGATGCGATCACGCTTTCGGTGACGCGTTTGCCACCGGCCGCATCGCTGTAGGCGGCCGGGCCGATCACCGCATAGGTGATCTTGACGTCCGGGTTTTCCGCCTTCACGCCTTGCGCGAACGCTGCCGACTGCGAATTCCATGATGGCGGTTCGCCCGAGACGACGATGCCGACCGACTTGGAGCGCGACACCTTGGCGGCGAGGCGACCGGCGAGATAGGCGCCCTCGTGGCCGCTCAGCGTGTAGTCGGCGACGAGGCCCTTCTCCAGGCCGTTCGGCGTGTCGACGATCGCCACCGGAACTTTCAGTTCCTTGGCGATTTCGGGAGCCGAGGTGTTGTAGCCGCTGGCATGGGCGATCAGCAGGCTGGCGCCGTCGGAGGCAAGTTCCCGCAAGGTCGGACGAACGTCGCCATAGCCGAGGCCCTGGGCCACGACCACTTCGACGCCGGCGGCCTTGCCCGCCGCCTTGGCGGCGTCGATGCCTTGCTGGTTCCAGCCATAGTCCGTGCCTTCTTCGGGCGTCAGGATGGCGATCGACTTGACCTCGCCGGCAAGCGCGCCGCTCATCAAGACACCAGTCAATATAACTGCACTTATACTGCTCTTAAGAAGCTTTAACATGTTACCCTCTCTGTTGTTTTACCAATCAATATTCTTATTGTTATTGCGCGAAAGCGAGATAGACTGCCTAGGGAAAAATTACATATGGAGCTCAGGCAAAGTGAAGATCCGTTATGCCCTTCCGGTGATGTTGGCGTTATCGTCCTTCGCCAACGCGGTTGAGTTGCACCATGTCACCGTCCGCACCGGCACTGACGGGCTCGACATGGTTCCGTTGACGATTTCGAATGCGGGCAGCGAAGGCCTGTCCTGCAACGCCGACTTCGCCCACTGGTATTCGGCCGGGATCGCAACGGTCGAACCGGGCAAGAGCGCTCGCATCGAACTCTGGTTCGATGCGAGGACCGGCACGTTCACGATCCTCAACGACAAGCGCGAGAACCTGCCCGTCGAGCGGCTATGGTGCGGTCTAGAGGGCCGCGCATATGCCACCCGCGTGCAGGTCACGCTCGACCGCACCGATGCGGCGAAAGGCAAGCGTGATGTGTCCTGCGCCATGGCGCAGGACAGTCTGGTCTGCCGGTAGGCGCTCATCGACCTGCCCGTTTGAACATCGTGCGCCCTATTCCTTCGCCAGGAATGTGTCGGTGAAGACATCGTCCGCCGACAGAGCCGCCTTGAGCACGCCCTGATCCGTCAGCGTCTTCAAGGTCTCCTCCCACTGTGTCTTCGTCATCCAGCCGAGACCGTGTTCCTTGGTGTCGGGGCTGCTGAACGTTGATGCGATGTCGGCGTTGATCTGCGCCAGCAGCACACCCTTCTTGTCCGCATAGCCGGGTGCTGCCTTGGCGGTGATCTCGGCAGCCTCTTCCGGATGCGCGACGACATAGTCGAACGCCTCCCGGTAGGCCTTGACGAAGCGGCGCACGACATCAGGCTTGTCCTTGATCATCGCCTGCGAGGTGAACAGGCCCGAGCCATAGGCCTTCCAGCCGTAGTCCGCCCCCATCATGATGCTGAGCGAGCCTGGGCCGCCGGCCTTGGCCTCAAGTTCGGGAACCTCGGCGTCGACATAGCCGACGACCGTCTGAACCCGGCCTAGAAGCAGATAGCTTTCATAGGGCGGCGAGACGCTGTTCAGCGTCATGTCCTTTTCGGTCAGGCCATTGGCGGCCAGGAAGCCCTTGAAGAAGATGTAGGTGGAGCCGGCCGGATGAATTCCGATGGTCAGTCCCTTGAGGTCGGACGGCTTGGTGAGCTTCAGTGTCTTGGTCAGCGAAATGATGCCCAGCGGCGAGTGCTGATTGACGGCCACCAGCGCCACGACCGGAACATTCTGCGACCGTGCGACGGCAAGCGTGGGAAGATCGCCGAACCCGAAGTCCGCGTTCTCATTGCCCACCAGCCGCATTGCGTCCGGCGAGCCGGATCCCTTGCGGATCTCGGCCACATCGATGTCGTTCTTTGCGAAGAAGCCCTTTTCCTTGCCGACGAAGAACAATGCGTGATTGCCGCGCACCACCCAGTCGAGCTGGACGTTGACCTTGTCGGCAGCCAGAGCAGCGCTGGAAAAGCCGAGTGCTGTGACAAATGCCGCGACGGTAGCGGCCTTGATAAGTGAGCGTCTCAGCATTTTTTGTTCCCTTTTATGAATTTGGTTGATCGAGCGGGCCTAGGACTGGCTGAATTTCGGCGCCCACGGCACCACGATGCGTTCGAGAATTTCGGCGGCGTAGTAAAAGGCGATGCCAAGCACGGAAACGAGCAGCAGCGCCGCGAAGACCAGCGCTGTGTCGAGCTGGGTTG
>NZ_RZQG01000418.1:0-5134 GCF_003998635.1 Mesorhizobium sp. M7D.F.Ca.US.004.03.1.1 | reverse complement strand
CGAGACCATCCGCGTCGTCGCCCGCAATGGCGGCAAGACCCGGATCATCAACGGCGCCCGTAGCGTCTATTCGCTGGCGATGGAGGCTGCCCGCACCGGCGTCGGCCTCGTCGCGTTGATCGAACGCAAGGGGCTTGGCGAGACGGTCGATCTCGAGGCGGCCTACAAGAAGGGGCGGCTGCTGTCGCCGATCAACCACCCCGACCCGGCGCATCTGCACCTGACCGGCACCGGACTGACGCATCTGGGTTCGGCCGCGACACGCGATTCCATGCACAAGAAGCTCAGTGCCGACGGCGAGGAGCAACTGACCGATTCCATGAAGATGTTCCGCATGGGGCTGGAGGGCGGCAAGCCCGCGAAAGGCCAGATCGGCGTGCAGCCGGAATGGTTCTACAAGGGCAACGGCACGATGGCGGTGGCGCCAGGTGCCGCACTCCTGTCACCGGCTTTCGCCAAGGACGCCGGCGAAGAGCCGGAGGTGGCCGGCATCTATGTCATTGGCGACGACGGCGCGCCGTTCCGTGTCGGCTTCACGCTGTCGAACGAGTTTTCCGACCACGTCACCGAACGCGTGAACTATCTCTTCCTCGCCCATTCCAAGCTGCGCAACGCCTCGTTCGGGCCGGAAATCCTGATCGGCGACCTGCCGTCCGACATCCGCGGCACCTCGCGCATCCTGCGCGACAGCGAGGTGCTATGGGAAAAGCCGTTCCTGTCCGGTGAAGCGAACATGTCGCACACCATCGCCAATCTCGAACACCACCATTTCAAATATGCAGCCTTCCGCCAGCCGGGCGACGTGCATGTGCACATGTTCGGCACGGCGACGCTGTCCTTCGCCGACGGCATCAAGACCGAGGCAGGCGACGTGTTCGAGATCGAGGCCAAGGATTTCGGCCTGCCGCTGCGCAATCCCCTCGAGATCGAACAGCCGGTGAAGGTGGCGGTGAAGGCGCTGTAGAAAGGGTGATCTCCCCCCTTGAGGGGGAGATGTCGCCGAAGGCGACAGAGGGGGTCGTCGCGCGTGGAGCGCCGACGTCTTCTCGCGGCACCAGACGACGCTGGCGTTCTACGCGCAGCGACCCCCTCTGGCCTGCCGGCCATCTCCCCCTCAAGGGGGGAGATTGGCAGCTTCAACGTCTCAATAAATATCGAAGTCGAAATACTTGGCCTGGATCTTCTTGTAGGTGCCGTCGGCGACGATCGCGTCGATGGCCGCGTTGAGCTTGTCGCGAAGTGCTGTGTCTTCCAGGCGAACGGCAATGCCGGCTTGCGTTTCCGTACCCTTGACGTCGCCGACCAGCTTGCAACAGCCGTCGCTTGCCTTCTTCAGCCAGTCCATCAGCACGAACTTGTCCGAGATCACGGCGTCAAGCCGGCCGTTGGTCAGGTCGGTGATCGCCTCTTCCTGGGTCGGGTAGAGTTTTGCCTCCGCACCGGCCTTGCCATAGCTATTCTGGGCATAGTCGGCCTGCGTGGTCGAAGCCTGGGCGCCGACCGTCTTGCCGGCAAGGGCCGTCGGTTCGGTCGAGGTGAGATCGCTGTCCTTCGGCGCCACCAAAGCGAGCGGTGTCGTATAATATTTGTTGGTGAAGGAGACCTGCTTCTTGCGCTCCTCGGTGATGCTCATCGAGGCAATGATGGCGTCGAATTTCTTGGCCTGCAAAGCGGGAATGATGCCGTCCCAGTCCTGGGTGACGATCTCGCATTCGACCTTCATTTGCGCGCACAGCGCATTGGCGATGTCGATATCGAAGCCTTCGACCTTGCCATCGGCCGTAATGGTATTGAACGGCGGATAGGCGCCCTCGGTGCCGATCTTGATTTTCTCAACCGCCTGCGACAGCGAGCCGGCTGCCATCACCAGCATGGCAGCACCCGCTGCCGACATGATCCATTTCGAAATCTGCATTTTCTTGGTTCCCCTTGAACGCCAGCATCTTGACGACCAGCAAGGCAGCCAAGCATGGCGAGCCAGTACAGGCAAGTATTTTGCCTGACGGTAATAGGCGCTCAGCGCGCGGCGCGGAAATGCTTGGACAGCTTCAGGCCCTGCGCCTGGTAGTTGGAGCCGAGATCGGTGCCGTAGAGCGCCTGCGGCCGCTTCAGCATGTGCTCGTAGACCAGCCGGCCGACAATCTGGCCATGGTCGAGGATGAACGGCACTTCGTGGCTGCGCACTTCGAGCACCGCCCGGCTGCCGGTACCACCGGACGCGGAATGGCCAAAGCCCGGATCGAAGAAGCCGGCATAGTGGACGCGGAATTCGCCGACCAGCGGATCGAAGGGCGTCATCTCGGCGGCGTAGAGCGGCGGCACATGCACCGCCTCCTGGCTGACGAGGATGTAGAACTCGTCGGGATCGAGCACCAGCTCGCCGGCGCCGCTCTTGTGGATCGGCTCCCAGAAGTCGACGACCTCCTGTGCCGCGCGCTTGTCGACATCGACAAGACCGGTGTGATGGTTGCCGCGATAGCCGACCAGCCCGTTCTGATCGCCGTTGAGGTCGATCGACAGCGCGATGCCGCCGCCGGAAATGTTCGGCGGCTCGGTGGCGACCAGCATCTGCGCGCGATGCAACTCATTCAGCTCGGCTTCCGAAAGCAGCGCATTGCCGGTGCGGAAACGTATCTGCGACAGACGCGAACCGGTGCGAGCGACGATCGGGAAGGTGCGCGGGCTGACCTCCAGATAGAGCGGCCCATGATAGCCGGCAGCGATCTTGTCGAACTCGTGGCCGCGATCGGTCATGACGCGGGTGAAGATGTCGAGCCGCCCGGTCGAACTCTTCGGATTGGCCGAGGCCGAAATGTCCGCCGGCAATGCCAGGCTTTCAAGCAAGGGCACGATGTAGACGCAGCCGGTCTCCAGCACCGCGCCCTCGGCAAGATTGATCTCGTGCAGCTTCAGCCTATCGAGCTTTTCCGAAACCTTGTGGTTGGGACCCGGCAGGAAGGAGGCACGCACCCGCCAGGCCTTGTCGCCGAGCCTGAGATCAAGACTGGCCGGCTGGATCTGGTCGGCATCAAGTGCGCGCGCCGACTTCAGCGCGCCACACTGGAACAGCGCTGAAATGTCCTGATCGGGAAGAATGCCTGTCTGCCGCAAGGCTCCGCTCCTTAGCCGCTGGTACAAACCTCTTAATGAAGCCGGCAATTGACGCAAGCGTGGCGCGGGTCTAAAGGGTCGTTATCCCGTGGTGATTTGGCCGGTCGGCTTGCAGCCACGTTAAACAAGTCGCTAAAGGACCGTCGGGCCGCAAGGCCGTATGGACCGGTTGCGACTTTCGCGGCCGGTTTTTTTGTGTCTGGAAGAAGAGCGATGAGCACCAAGAAGCGCAACTGGAAGCCTCAGACGGCACTCGTGCACAGCGGAACGCTGCGTTCCGGTTTCGGCGAAACGTCGGAGGCGATTTACCTCACCCAGGGCTATGTCTACGAAACGGCGCAAGCCGCCGAAGCCCGCTTCAAGGGCGAGGAGCCGGGCTTCATCTATTCGCGCTATGCCAATCCGACCGTCGATATGCTCGAGAAGCGCATGTGCGCACTCGAAGGCGCGGAAGACGCGCGCGCCACCGCGTCCGGCATGGCCGCGGTGACGGCAGCCCTTCTGTGCAGCGCCAAGGCCGGCGACCATATCGTGGCGGCGCGTGCACTGTTCGGCTCCTGCCGCTGGGTGGTCGAGACGCTGGCGCCGAGATACGGCATCGAGGCGACGCTGGTCGACGGCACCGATATCGCCAACTGGGAAAAGGCGGTCAAGCCGAACACCAAGCTGTTCTTCCTGGAAAGCCCGACCAACCCGACGCTGGAAGTGGTCGATATCGCCGCCGTCGCCTCGCTTGCCAACTCGATCGGCGCGCGACTGATCGTCGACAACGTCTTCGCCACGCCCCTGCAGCAGAAGCCCTTGCAGCTCGGCGCCCATATCGTCGTCTATTCGGCGACCAAGCACATTGACGGCCAGGGGCGCTGTCTCGGTGGCGTCATCCTGTCGGACAAGAAGTGGATCGACGAGAACCTGCACGACTATTTCCGCCACACCGGACCAAGCCTGTCGCCGTTCAACGCCTGGACGCTGTTGAAGGGCCTGGAAACGCTGCCACTGCGCGTGCGCCAGCAGACGGAAAGCGCAGGCAAGATCGCGGATTTCCTGGCCGAGCGGCCGGAAATCGCCCGCGTCATCTATCCCGGGCGCGCCGACCACCCGCAGGCCGATATCGTCAAGAAGCAGATGTCGGGCGGCTCGACGCTGATCTGCCTCGACGTCAAGGGTGGCAAGCAGGCGGCCTTCGCCTTGCAGAACGCGCTCGACATCGTGCTGATCTCCAACAATCTCGGCGATGCCAAGAGCCTGATCACCCACCCGGCGACGACGACGCACAAGAATCTGAGTGACGAGGCGCGCGCCGAGCTCGGCATCGGGCCGGGTACGCTCAGGCTGTCGGTTGGCCTGGAAGATACTGACGATCTGCTTGAGGACATCGCGCAGGCGCTGAAGGCCAGATAAGAGGCCTTCAGGCGCCGGACGGCGTCTCTTCCAGCTCGGCCGCCTTGGTGCCGATGGTCATCGCGTTGCCGCGCCAGTCGACGGCACCGCCGAGCCAGCCGCGCGCCCACATCGCCGGCAGGATCAGGTCGCGCGCCATGATCGCCGCAACCATGCGTGGCGACAGGTACCAGCCCTTGGACCAGGCCAGGGCGCACTCGGGAAGATAGAAGGCCGCCAGCACGGCGATGGCGGTTGGCCAGAGGCTGATGCCGGCGCTTGCCGCCGCAATCAGCGCGAGCACCAGCGGCACCACCGCGCCTGTCAGGATTTCGGGTGCGAAGAACAGCGGGAAGGTGACGCGGCGCAGGCGCGCCCAGCGGGCCTGGCGTGACCAGATCTCGTCAAAGGTTCGCCGACCGAGCGGTTGCTCGAAGGGCGCGGCGACGAGATTGACGCGCAGGCCGAGGCCATTGACCAACTTGGTCGCGGCAGCGTCCTCGGCGATCTCGGCGGCCAGCGCGCGGATGCCGCCATTGGCGTCGAGCATCGGCTTGTTCCAGAGCATGCTCTTGCCCTGGGCAAAGCCAAGGCCAAGCGCCTCGCCGGCATATTGCCAGCGTGCCTGCAGCGTGCTGAGGAA
>NZ_RZQG01000417.1:0-5169 GCF_003998635.1 Mesorhizobium sp. M7D.F.Ca.US.004.03.1.1 | reverse complement strand
GTCACCGATCACGGTCTGCGCCAGCGCAAACAGGCCGCCGCCACCGGCACCCTGGATCGCACGGCCGACGATCAGGACCAGCATGTTAGGCGCCATGGCGCTGACCAGGGATCCGGCAAGGAAGATGAGGATTGCCGCGTAAATCGTTGGCCGGCGCCCATAAACGTCCGATATCTTGCCATAGAGCGGCGCCATCGCGGTGGCGGTCAATAGGTAACCGGTCACGATCCACGGCAGATATTCGGCATGGCCGAGCAGGCGCGCCATGGTCGGCATCGCCGGCGCGACGATGGTCTGGTCAAGAGCGGCCAGAAGCATCGACAGGAGTACGCCACCGATGATGGCGTTCTTTTCGCTTTCGCTGAGAGGCGCGTCGGCCTTCACCACCGTCTGACTATCGACAGCCTGGTCCATGTCCATTCATCCGTATGCTTGCGGCTGGCCGGCGCCATCCGGCCGTTCCAGCGTGTTGACCGCGTTAGCCGCATTGATCTTTCGAAGGTCGCCCTGGCGAACCCGACATATGTCGTCCCGTATAGGCCGATTTCGACCGGTGCTCGAAAATTTTTCGAAGCTGGCACTAAGCTTCAGCGCAATTGGCCTGCGCCGCCATTCAACGCCTCGGCAGGATTCAGGCCGGCGGCAGCTGGCCGTTCCCGATGCGCTCCATCCGGTAGCGCAGAAGCCTCAGGATGCGGCTTTCGAAATTGACGCTTTCGACACGGTCGAACTGGAGCTGGGCCCGGTCGTGGCTGGCCAGGACAGCCGCGGTGATTGCGGCGGCCTTGGCCTTGGCGGCATCGCAGTTCTTTTGCGGGTAGGTGGCTTTCAGGGCCTCTTCGAGTTCGCGGCCATGGTTCTTGGCGATCTCCACATGGCGCTCCTCGTGGCGCTTGATGTCGGCGGACAGCGTATCCCAGAACAGCCTGACATCGGCATCGGCCTTGCGCGGGCGGCGCCACTCGGGAAGGATCACCTTCACCTTGACGGTCACCACAGCGTCGGCGATCCGGCAGGAGCTCGATGTCTGCGCATAGCTGATGCGGGTGGTGAAGGCCATCTGGGTGGCGCCGGGGTGCCGCATGCCCGTGCTTTTCACCTCCGGCCCGCGTTTGGAAAGCTGTGCCTCGATGTCCTCGAGCGTGCTGCCGCCAATGGCGAAATAGCTGTACGTCTTGACGAGATTGGCCGCACCCGCCGGGAGCGGGGTCACGGCGAGCAGCAGCGCGCAAGCCAAGGATTGTTTCATGCCAAGCATGGATCGCTTCATCATGTTGCCTCTTCGACCACCTTGCTTTACGGCCGTTGCCGACGCAACGGAATTGATCCGCCAGGGATCACACATGGTTGATGAACTCCATGGTTGATGAGCAATGACGGCTAGGCGATGGCAGTTGGCGCATGGACGCCATCTCGACCTTGGTGGCAAGGCCGTGGTCGTCGGCATCCTCAATGTCACGCCCGACAGCTTTTCCGACGGCGGTTTGTTCGACGCCCCTGAAAAAGCGCTGGTCCAGGCACGGCGCATGATCGGGGAAGGGGCGCTGGTCGTCGATGTCGGCGGGGAATCGACCCGCCCAGGTGCTGCCGCGGTATCGGCCAGCCAGGAACAGGCCCGCATCCTGCCGGTGATCGAAGCGCTGGCGGGCGTGAGCGAGGTGCTGGTTTCGGTCGACACCTATCGTGCCGAGACGGCGCGGCTTGCGGTAGCTGCCGGTGCGCATATCGTCAATGATGTCTGGGGTTTGCAGCGCGAACCCGGCATTGCGCGTATCGCCGCCGATACCGGCGCCGGGCTTGTCATCATGCATACCGGGCGAGATCGCCAGAAGCTGCCGGACGTGATTGCCGATCAGCTGACGTTCCTGCGTAAATCGCTCGAAATCGCCCGCCAGAACGGCGTTGCCGATGATCATATCGTGCTCGATCCCGGGTTCGGCTTCGCCAAGGAGACGGCGGAGGAAAATCTCGACCTGATGGCTCGCTTTTCGGAGCTGCATACGCTCGGCTTGCCGCTGATGGCCGGTACGTCGCGAAAACGCTTCATCGGCACGGTCACAGGCCGCGATGCGGCTGACAGAGGTGTCGGAACAGCGGCGACCAGCGTCATCTTGCGGCTCAAGGGCGCCGATCTGTTTCGCGTCCACGATGTCGCATTCAACGTGGACGCATTGGCGCTCGCAGATGCTATGCTGGCGCGTCAAACCGACCGGGCGAGAAACTGAGCGATGTATGTCATCCGCATGAAGAACTGCGCTTTCTTTGCCCGGCATGGCGTGCTGGACGAGGAGGAACGGCTCGGCCAGCGCTTCTATGTCGATGCCGCTCTCACCGTTGATCCCGGCCGGGCGCTTGTCGAGGATTCCATCGAGGACACCGTCAACTACGGCATTGCCTTCACGGTGATCGAAAAGATCATCACCGGGCAGCGCCGTTTCCTGATCGAGTCCCTAGCGCTCGAAGTGGCCCGTGCGCTGACGGCGCGTTTTCCGCAGATCAAGAAAGCCGAGATCACGGTGCGCAAGCCCAATGCCCCGGTGCCCGGCGTGCTCGATTACGTCGAGGTGACCGTTGTCTGGCCCGAATAGCACGGTCTATCTCAGCCTTGGCGGCAATCTTGGCGACCCGGCGAAATCAATGGGCGCGGCGCTGCGCATGCTGGATGCCGACGCGGACACGCGTGTCACCGGCGTGTCCTCGCTCTATCGCACGCCGCCCTGGGGCAAGCTCGATCAGCCGGACTTTCTCAATGCCGCCGCCGAAATTTCCACTGGGCTTGCACCGCGCGCCTTGCTCGACCTCTGCCTCGACGCCGAGCGCAAGCTGAAGCGGGTGCGCGAGGAGCGCTGGGGGCCGCGGCTGATCGATATCGACATTCTGGTGTTCGGCGACCGCGTTATCCACGAGACCGGGCTGGAGGTGCCGCATCCGCGCATGCTGGAGCGTGCCTTCGTGCTGGCGCCGCTGGCCGAGATCGCGCCCGGCCTGGTTGTCGGTGATCGCAGCATCACGGACCGGCTGGTCGCCGTCGACACGTCCGGCATCGAGCGCTTGTCGTCCGGCCGGGACTGGTGGCTGGCCTGACGTCTGGATGAGGCGGCAGCCGAACTTTCAGCCCGAGAATCCGCCGCCGTCCAGGAACGTTTGCTCCTGCGGCGTGGTTTCGCGGCCAAGCATTTTGTTTCGGTGCGGAAAACGACCGAAATTCTGAATGATATCACGATGTTCGACAGCATACTTCAGGTAGGGTTCGGCCCTGGTCTGGGTCAGATCGACCGATATGTGCTGGTCGGCGAGCAGTTCCGAATGCTCGTACGGCAGATAGAGGAAGACGCGGATTTCTTGCTCGAGCGCCAGATCATGGCCGGCCGCGATCGCCTTTGTGGCAAAATATCTGGCGAGCGGGTCGGTCGCGTACATGTGGCCGGTTCCGCGAAAGCAGTTCCGCGGAAACTGGTCGAGCAGGATCATCAGCGCCAGCGAGCCTTCGGCATGCTCCAGCCAGCCGTCGCATTCACGCCGCGCGGCGGCGTAGTGCAGATCGAGAAAGCGATTGCGGAAGTCGGCATCGAATGCCCCATTCTTCTCGAACCACGCGTCCTCGCCGGCATCGCGCCAGAATTTGGTGACCGACAGGGCTCTGCTGTCCAATTCCATGCCTGGTTCCTTGCTCAATCGGCGGGTTCGGATTTGTGCAGCACCCCGGCGGTCTCTTCGTTGAGCGCCTGGCCGGGGCGGCGCGGCGTCGAGAGCGGTGTGGGAATCGGCGTGCCGATATTGCCCCTCAGGAAGCGCTGTCCGGCGCGAATGCCTTCAGCGAGCTGGGTTTCGAAGCGGTTGGTGTCGCGGCGTCTGACGTCTTCGATCGTTTCAGCCACGTCTTCCGGATCGACACCCAGCGATTCCAGCGCCGAGCCGCCGAAAACAAGTGCAGATTCGAAGGTTTCACGCAGTTGATAATCAACGCCGGCGCGAATGAGCTGCAGCGCGGTACCACGATCGAAAGCGCGTGCCAGCACGGTGAGCAAAGGAAACTCAGCCTTGACGAGCTCCGCGATGCGGACGGCGGCATCGGCCTTGTCGACGCAGATCAGCACGGCGCGCGCCCGGCCGGCGCCGGCGGCATGCAGGATGTCCAGCCGCGTGCCATCGCCATAGTAAACCTTGAAGCCGAAATCGGCGGCCGCCTGGATCATTTCGACATCATTGTCGATGATCGAGACGTCGATGCCGCGCAGCAGCAGCGGCTGGCTGGCAATCTGGCCGAAGCGGCCGAAGCCGATGACCAGCACGCTGCCGGTCAGGCCATCGGCGACATCGACCCCGTCGAGCGACTGCTCGTCGCGCGGTGTCAGGTATCGCAGCGCGATGATCGCCAGCGGCGTCAGCACCATGGAGATGATGACGATCGCCGTCAGCGTCGCGTTGGCGTTGCCGTCGATGATGCCGACCGCCGCGGCCGCGGAGTAAAGGACAAAGGCAAATTCGCCGCCTTGCGCCATGAAGACCGCGCGCTCCAAAGCTTCGCGATGGCCGGTTTTCAGGATACGGGCGACGATGTAGATGCCGAACGCCTTCATCACCATGTAGGCGACGACATAGATGGCGATCAGCCGCCAGTTCGCGGCGACCACATGCAGGTCGAGCGACATGCCGACGGCAAGGAAGAACAGGCCGAGCAGGATGCCGCGGAAGGGTTCTATGTCGGCTTCGAGCTGATGGCGGAAGGTCGATTCGGACAGCAGCACGCCGGCCAGGAATGCGCCCATCGCCATCGACAGGCCGCTGAGCTGCATGGCGAGCGCGGATCCGAGAACCACCAGAAGTGCTGCCGCCGTCATCACCTCGCGAGCACGGGCATCCGCCAGGATGCGGAAGAACGGATTGAGCAGATACCGGCCAGCCACCACCAGGCCGACGATCGCGGCGAGGCCGATGCCGACCTCGGTCAGCCGCTCCGACAGGCTGGTGTCGGCTCCGCCGGGCGCCAGGAACGCGATCAGGGCCAGCAACGGCACGATGGCCAAATCCTCGAGCAGCAGGACCGATACGATGCGCTGGCCTTTTGGTGCGGCGATTTCGCCGCGTTCCTCGAGAAGCTGCATGACGATCGCGGTCGAGGTGAGCACGAAGCCGGCGCCGGCGACGAAGGATTGCGCGATCGGAAAC
>NZ_RZQG01000416.1:0-5171 GCF_003998635.1 Mesorhizobium sp. M7D.F.Ca.US.004.03.1.1 | reverse complement strand
CACTAATGCATGTCGCGCAAAAGTGGCCCCGGTTTTGCGAGAACGACATGCATAAAGCAAAGACCTAAAGCGCGTCGCCTGAATCCGCTCAAACGCGACGCGCTTTAGAGTAATTCCAGGAAAAGTGTAAAGCGGTTTTCCCGGGAAAAGCGCGTAGCGCTTTCCCTAGAGGATTGCGTCAAAACAAAGAGTTAGAGCAGCTCGCCGTTTCCGTGAAACGGTGAACTGCTCTAATCGTCACCGTCGCTTGCGGCAGGCCGCCAACTGGTCGGCTCGACCTTCTTTTGCGTGTGACTGTCGGTGTAGACCCACCAGCCGTCGTCGCGATATTGCGCGATGGATTCGTTGATCACGCCGTCGCTGTCCTTCCACGTGACGGAGACCTTGGAGCCGTCGGTCGGCGCGGTCGCTATGGACTTTCTGTCCGTCATGTCATCCCCCATTTGAGCCGACAAAACGCGGCAGCCTGCATCTGGTTCCAACCGGCCATCGGCAGCAGCTCGCGGAGACGACCGTCAGCTATGGGCGAAGATATCCTCTTCGTCCCAGCCCATCAGATCGAGTTTGGCACGCGTCGGCAGGAAGCGGAAGCAGGCATCGGCCTCCTTGGTCCGCCCATCGCGCGCCAACCGTCCGGCCAGCACATCGCGCAACCGGTGCAGATAGAGCACGTCGGAAGCGGCATATTCGAGCTGTTCGGGCGACAGCGTTTCGGCCGCCCAGTCTGACGATTGCTGCGCCTTGGACAGGCCGACGCCGAGAAGCTCGAAGCAGATGTCCTTCAGCCCGTGGCGGTCGGTGTAGGTGCGGGTCAGCCGCGAGGCGATCTTGGTGCAGAACACCGGCTCGGGCATCACGCCGAACGCATTGTAGAGCACGGCAAGGTCGAAGCGTCCGTAGTGGAACAGCTTGGTTATGCCGCGGTTCCTCAGCAGGCTGACGAGGTTCGGCGCCTTCTTCTGGCCGGGCGCGATCTGGATGACATCGGCGCTGCCGTCACCAGGCGAAATCTGCACCACGCACAGCCGATCGCGATGTGGGTTGAGCCCCAGCGTCTCGGTGTCGATGGCTACTGCCCCGACATTGTAGTGCGAGAGGTCGGGCAGATCATGCTTGTGGAAACGGATGTCGGCCATTGTCTTCTCCGGTCGAGCCTTGCGCGTCCCTTGACCCGCAAGGGACGCTATAGCGCTTTTGTCTTGTGGCCCGTCCTCGCCGCGATCCGCTGAAAAATCAACAGGAAAACGAGGGTCCCGCCGCTCAGCGCGTCAAGGCATCGAGAATCCGCGCCCAGGAGCGCTGGCCCTTGTGGAAGGAGCTGAGCTCGTATTTCTCGTTGGGCGAGTGGATGCGGTCGTCGTCGAGGCCGAACCCGACCAGGAGCGATTCCATGCCGAGATAGGTCTGGAAGTCGCCGACCACCGGAATCGACCCGCCGCTGCCCGTCGTCACCGCCGGCTTCGGCCATTCGTCGGACAGCGCATCCTTGGCCTTGGCCAGGAACGGCGAATCGTAGGAAAGCTGGATTGCCGGCGAGCCGCCATGCGGGTGGAATTCGACCGAGCAGTCGGCCGGAATCCGTTCCTTGACGAATTTCTGGAACGCCGCTCGGATTTTCTTGGGATCCTGCTTGTGGACGAGGCGGAAGGAGACTTTTGCCGAGGCTTCCGCCGCGATCACCGTCTTGAAGCCCTTGCCGGTGTAGCCGCCGATGATGCCGTTGAACTCGGCCGTCGGCCGCGCCCAGGTGAGTTCCAGCACCGAGCGCCCCTTTTCGCCCGACGGGATCGACAGGCCGACTGGTCCGAGGAACGTCTCGGCCGTCTCGCCAAGCGTCTCCCAGGATTTCAGGATCTGCGACGGCGTTTCCTCGACCCCGTCATAGAAACCGGGAATGGTGATGTGGCCGTCCTTGTCGTGGATATCGGCCAAAACCTTGACCAGGATGCGGATCGGGTTGGCGGCAGCACCGCCATAGAGGCCGGAATGCAGGTCACGGTCGGCGGCCTTGATCGTGATCTCCTCGCCGACCAGCCCGCGCAATCCGACGCAGATCGACGGCGTATCGCGGTCCCACATGCCGGTATCGCAGACCAGCGCGAAATCGGCCTTGAGTTCGTCGGCATTGGCCTCGAGGAACGGCTTCAGCGACGGCGAGCCGGATTCCTCCTCGCCCTCGAACAGGATGGTGATGCGGCAGGGCAGATTGCCGTGCACCTGCTTCCAGGCGCGGCAAGCCTCGACGAAGGTCATCAACTGGCCCTTGTCGTCGGCCGAGCCGCGTCCCGTGATCACCTTGTGGTCCGGTCCGACCTCCTTGACCGCGGGCGCGAACGGATCGCTTTCCCACAATTCGATCGGGTCGACCGGCTGTACGTCGTAATGACCATAGAACAGCACATGCGGCGCACCCGCCGGCCCGTCGTGATGGGCGACTACCATCGGGTGTCCCGGCGTATCACGCACGCTGGCGTCGAAGCCGATCAGCTTGAGTTCGGCCACCAGCCATTCCGCCGCCTTGCGGCAGTCGGCGGCATAGGCCGGATCGGTTGAGATCGACTTGATCCTGAGCAGGCCGAACAGGCGTTCGAGGCTCTGGTCGAGATTCTTGTCGAGACGGTCGAGGACGGGGGAAACTGCGGACATGTGTGAAGCCTTTCGATTCAGAACCGGAACCGTAAAGGCAGGACAGGAAAACGAAAAGCCCGCGATCGTTGGACCACGGGCTGCAAACGTCTGTCTGAGGTAAAAAAAGACCGCCGTGGTGGAGGGGGAACCACGGCGGCCTTCTACTCGAAACGATGCGGCAGCCCGGAGAGGGGGGATAGGCTGCCGCAGGTGTCCGGGATAGGCGGGGGACGGGCCTTGCTCCGGACTCGGCGAAAACTGCCGATGACCTTTATTTGTGTCTTTGAACGTGGCGATTCAAGGGCACGAAAATTACACTTTTGTAACATGGCCGTGAGCAGGCCGGCCCGCGGCCGTTCTGTCAGGGTGTTGCCGGAACCGATATTTGAGGCTGCCTTTGGCATGGACCAAGCCGCCGCGCCGCGCTATCCCTGCCGACATGAAAAAAGGCGATCATCTCTTCCTTGTCGACGGCTCCGGCTACATCTTCCGTGCCTATCATGCGCTACCGCCACTAACCCGCAAATCCGACGGTCTGCCGGTCGGCGCCGTTTCCGGCTTCTGCAACATGCTGTGGAAGCTGATGCTCGACGCCCGCAACACCGATGTAGGCATTGTGCCGACGCATTTCGCGGTCATTTTCGACTATTCGTCGAAAACCTTTCGCAACCACCTTTACCCCGAATACAAGGCCAACCGCTCGGCCCCGCCGGAAGACCTGATCCCGCAATTCGGCCTGATCCGCCAGGCGACCAGGGCGTTCAACCTGCCTTGCATCGAGATCGAAGGCTACGAGGCCGACGATCTGATCGCCACCTATGCCAGGCTTGCCCGTGAAGCAGGCGGCGACACCACCATCATCTCCTCCGACAAGGACCTGATGCAGCTGGTCGGCGACACGGTCGGCATGTACGACCCGATGAAGGACCGCCAGATCGGCATTCCGGAGGTCATCGAGAAATGGGGCGTGCCGCCGGAGAAAATGGTCGACCTGCAGGCGCTGACCGGCGATTCCGTCGACAATGTGCCTGGTGTGCCCGGCATCGGGCCGAAGACGGCGGCACAACTGCTCGAGCAGTTCGGCGACCTCGACACGCTGCTGGCCCGCGCCGGCGAGATCAAGCAGGACAAGAGGCGCGAATCCATCATCGCCAACGCCGACAAGGCGCGTATTTCGCGTCAGTTGGTGACGCTGATGAACGACGTGCCGGTGGCCGAGGGGCTGGACGATTTCGTCCTGCATGCGCCGGACGGACCGAAGCTGATCGGCTTCCTCAAGACGATGGAATTCACCTCGCTGACCCGCCGCGTGGCGGAGGCGACCAGCACCGAGGTCGGTGACGTCCAGGCCGTCGCGGTGACCGTCGAGCGCGCCGATAACGCGCATGGCCCCGATGTCGGTGCTGGAGCTTCCAGCGAGGCGCGACCTGCCGGGACCGGCCAAGACGGCGCGGCAGACGGGGCGCCGGGCACCGAGAAACCCATCAGCGGCGACACCCCTTCCCTGCTCGCCGCGCTGCGTCTAGAGCGTGCGGCCACCCGCAAGATCGATACATCGGCCTATCACTGCATCCGCGATGTCGCGACCTTGAAAGCTTGGGTCGCGGAGGCAACCGGGACTGGCCTTGCCGCTTTCGACGTCAGGGCGACGTCGGCCGATCCGATGCAAGCCGAGTTGATCGGCATATCCATCGCCACGGCGCCCGGCCGCGCCGCCTACATTCCTTTCACCCACAAGAGCGGCAACGGCGACCTGCTCGGCGGCGGCGTGGTCGAAAACCAGATTCCTCTCCGCGAGGCGCTGGCCCTGCTGAAACCGCTGCTGGAAGACAGGTCGGTTCTCAAGATCGCGCAGAACCTGAAATACGATCTTGTCGTCATGAGCCGCTATGGCATCGATGTTGCGCCGTTCGACGACACCATGCTGATCTCCTACGTGCTCGATGCCGGCACGCCCCATGGTCACGGCCTGGACTCGCTTGCCGAGAAATGGCTGGGTCATACCCCTCTCCTGCTCAAGGACGTCACCGGCTCCGGCAAAAGCTCCGTCGGTTTCGATCAGGTCGACATCGACAAGGCGACCGCTCATGCCGGCGAAGACGCCGATATGACGCTGCGGCTCTGGCTGGTGCTGAAACCGCGGCTCGCCGCCAAGGGGCTGGTGTCGGTCTATGAGCGGCTGGAACGGCCGCTGGTGCCGGTGCTGGCGCGCATGGAACAGCGCGGCATCTCTGTCGACCGGCAGATCCTGTCGCGGCTGTCAGGCGAACTGGCGCAGGGCGCCGCCCGGCTGGAAGAAGAAATCTATCAGCTCATCGGCGAGCGCATCAACATCGGCTCGCCAAAACAGCTCGGCGACATCCTGTTCGGTCGCATGGGTCTGCCCGGTGGCTCTAAAACCAAGACCGGCCAGTGGTCGACCTCGGCGCAACTTCTCGAAGACCTCGCCGCCGAGGGCCATGAACTGCCGCGCAAGATCGTCGACTGGCGCCAGCTGACCAAGCTCAAGTCGACCTATACCGATGCGCTGCCAGGCTTCATCC
>NZ_RZQG01000415.1:0-5173 GCF_003998635.1 Mesorhizobium sp. M7D.F.Ca.US.004.03.1.1 | reverse complement strand
GCCTGACAGGTCGACAACGCCGATGATCTTGCCGTCCAGGGGATCGCGGATCGGTGCACCGGCGCAGGTCCAGGATTTGATGCCGGCGCAGAAATGTTCGGCGGCGTGCACGAAAATCGGTTCGCCGGTCCACAATGCCGTGCCGATGCCGTTGGTTCCGACGGCGTCCTCATTCCATTTGCCGCCGATACCCAGATGAATATCCATGCCGTCATGCAAGGTCTTCTTGTCGCCGATCGCGTCGATCAGCACGCCATCGCTGTCGGCAAGCACCAGCATTGCTCCCGTCCCTTCCAGCAACTGGCCAAGGGACGCAAACGATCGCCGCGCCGCCGAAAGCAGTTCGGCGTTGGCACGGGTCAGATATTCGATCTCGTCACGATCGCTGCTCAGCGGCGCTTCGATGCCTTGCGCGTTGATGCCGCCGGTGGCGCTGCGATACCAGGAATCGTGGATCAGCGAGCGGACATGGACCGGATCGCGGGCGCATTTCGGCTCGTCGGCCAGAAAACTTTCCCAAGCGCGCATGGTGGCGCGCTCGTCATAGTCGATGTTGTCCAGAACCAATTGTCCGGCGGCCATCGACGCACGCGCCGGAAGAGCATTGGTCTTCATCTGATCAGGGCCGTTCGCGTGTCTCATTCAGTCATCACAGTACCTTTGAGGTATGCCATTTCTGTATGCTGTCGCGGATTGGGCGTGCTCAGCGACGCCCAGTGCCGGGGTCAGTCGATGCCGAGTTTCGCGCCGATGTCGGCGGCAAGCTGTTCTTCGCCATAGGTGGCAGTCAGGCGGGCTCCGTCCAGTTCGGCAAGTGCCTCGGCGACGGTTTCGTCGACCGGTGAGAAAAAGCCGTTCTGCTTCGTTGCCAGGACGAAGATCTGTTCCCCATTCCGGTCGCGGACATCGCCGATATGATGAAGCTGGCGGCCGGTGTTCTGATCCTTGGAGATCACGCGGCCGTTCATGGTGACGCGGATGGAGGGGCTCGCTTCGGCCACGCTTGCCGCGCTGCCGCCAACGTGGATGATCAGGCCTTCCGCCTTGGGTTGCTGGCGTGGCTTCCGGGAAGCCGAATAGCCGCCACCGCTGATTTGGTCGGCAAGGCGAACGATGGTCGCGCGGTTCTGCTCGATCAGTCTTTTGACCTGCATGTCCTCGCGCCGCGGGCCATCCCGCTTGGAGATGATTTCGACCATGAATCCTCCCAGATTCGCTTGGCGCCGTGAGTTCGGCTCAGTTCTTCTTGCTGCGAACCCTACACCGTCCCTGTGAGGTTCGCCATTCACATCAGGTAGCACTAAGATTTGTACAGATGGTAGCAACTGGCTGCTACACGGGGTTCGAGTGAACGCCACCGAGGTCGCCTTTGGATCCTCGTTTCATTCTTTGGCGGCACCGACGCTGAGGCCTGGCGGGTGCGTCAGATCCAGACAGCCACGCCGGTGCAGTTTGACACTCATTGCGGATGGGTCGGCTCTGAGGTAATTTAGACCCCAATCGGATGGGGAAAGTGGCTGCTGTCGCGACGGTTTTTCTTTTTGTTCCTGTCTCGGCGGATTGTGAGCTCTTTAACAGACCTTGATACCGCAACCTGGGAGCTTGTGGTCATCAGGTAGCGACGGTTGAAACAGTTGCCATGCTCCGACTTTGCGGATTCATCGCGGTCTTCCTCGTAGCGGCCTTCACGACCTTCGATGCGTCGGCCGATCGAAGGGTCGCCCTGGTGATCGGCAATTCTCAGTACCGCGAAATCCCCGCTCTGAAGAATCCTGACAAGGATGCCGAGGACGTATCCAAGACGTTTCGGTTGGCCGGTTTCGAAGTGTTCGTCGCCAAGGATCTCACAAAGCTGCAGTTCGAGGAACAGTTCCGCAACTACCTCGCGGCGGCGGACGGCGCCGATCTGTCCGTCGTCTACTATTCAGGTCACGGCTTCCAGATCGGTGGCGAGAATTTCCTGATCCCGGTGGATGCCTCGCTGAAGAATGCGGCCGACATAGAGGTCCAGGCGGTCAAGCTGGACGATGTCCTCCAGCAGTTGCGCGCGAAATCGAAGATCCAGGTGATCATTCTCGATGCCTGTCGCAACAATCCGTTTCCGCGCAAGGATTATTGGCTAAGGGACCAGTTGATCACGGCGGGTAACACCGGCCTTGCGCAGGTCAAAAGCTCCTTGAACACGCTGATCGCCTTTGCCACCGAGCCAGGAGCGGTCGCCTATGATGGAGCGGGAGACCTCAGCCCGTTTTCATCCGCATTCTCTCGTCGCGCGCTGGCGCCGAACCAGGAGATACGCACGGTCATGGCCGCGGTGCGCCGCGATGTGGTCGAGGCCACTGACGGCAAGCAGGTTCCGTGGGAAAACTCCTCGCTCATCGACGAGGTGGTCCTGATGCGCCGCACCAGCCGGCCTTCATTGCCGCCGGTTCTGGAGAAGGTCGTGCCGTCGGGTGTCGGGCCTGTTGCCCTGGACTTGCCGGAACCGGTCGACGTCGATGGCGGATCAATCACCGTCAGCATCGAAAGGCCGCCTGCGCTCGGACGCCTGCTGCTGGACGGCAAGGCTGTCGCGGTGGGCGAGCAGATCCAGGGCAAGGACCTGCCGCGCCTGAAGCTGGATGTGCCCAAGGGGGCCGGTGCGACGGAAGAGGTGGACATGCTGGCCTACGCCACGCATGACAATTGGGGCGGCGAAGCCCAGGGCATCATGGTGTTTCGTGTCAAGAGCGGCCAGGGCGCCGAGGGCGAACAGATTGTGGCCTCGCTCGAGACCGAGCAGAAACAGCAGGTGCTGGAGCGGGGCATCCATATCACCGGCGCCGCCGAGGCGATCGAAAACCGGCAGATCAGCGTCCCGGTCGGTGTCGGCCCGGTTCCGCTGAAGCTGGACTTCCCGACCAAGGATCCCGCGGTCAGCCTGAAACTCGCGAGCTATCCGGCGACCGGTACGCTGTCCCTGCCGGATCGTCCCCTGTCGCCAGAGTCGAGCCTGATGGCGGATGAGGTCGACAACTTGCGCTATGAACCCCAGATCGGGGCCGCCGAACCGGTCGAGGTCGGCTTTGAAATCCGCGCGGACAGCAGTTCCTCCAAGCCCGCCACGATGAAGCTGTCGCCAAGCGTTGATCCTTGCGACCAGGCCGCCGGCGAGCCTCTCGATCTGCAAGGCGTGGTCCCCGGCCTGCTGCCCAATGAAATCGGCGCGGCGGCCGTGACGGCCTGCGAGGCGGCGGTGAAGGCCTATCCCGATGTCGCCCGCTTCCGCTACGAACTGGGCCGAGCGCTGCTGGCGGCCGGCAAGGTCGATCAGGCGAAGAAAGCCATTCAGGAAGCGGCCGACAGCGGCCACGTCCGCGCCGTGTTCGAACTCGGCTACCTCAACGCGACGGGAACGGGAATGCCCATCGACCGCAAGCAGGCCAACGCCTTCTACGCGGCGGCATCCGACAAGGGCGATCCCTACGGGATGACGTCATGGGGTCGTGCCTTGTTCAATGGTTACGGGGTCGAACGCGACACCGGCAAGGGCCTGGACCTGCTGCTCAAGGGGGCGGCGATGGGGCATACCTATGCCATGAACGATCTCGCCGCGATCTTCACGGAAGGCCGCAACGGCGTGCCCGCCGATCCGGCCCGCGCCGTTGCTTTTTTGAAGGCAGGCGTGGAGCGGCAGGACATGTATTCGATGAACCTGCTCGGCCGCAATTACCTGGCTGGTGTGGGCGTCGAGAAGAATCCCGGGCAAGCGCAAGGGCTTTTCCAGAAGGCTATGGATCTAGGCCAGCCCTACGCGCCGGCCAGCCTTGCGCGCATGTACCGGGACGGCGTTGGTGTAGAGCAAAACCTCGACGAAGCGCAAAGACTGTTCGAGCTGGCCACGGCACGCGGCGATCAGTCCGGCGCATATGATCGCGCAGCGCTCGAAATGCAGAAGGGCGACAAGGCCGACCAGACGACAGCGGTGCGCTATCTGGCCTTCACGGTCGCGCTTGATCTTCGCAAGGAACTGCCGGGCGCCCAGACGGCGCTGACGAAATTCGCAGTGAAGACGAAAACGGCGGCGCTCAAGCAATTGCGCGACGAACTCAAGTCGAAGATCCCGGCGAAGGGCTCGCTTGACGACCAACTGGTCAACGCGGCCAGAGCGGTCTGGGAGCAAGCCAATCCGCGTCGGGACTTGTTTTGATCAATGAGGAGGCAATCGTGGGCAGGGCAGTGAAGCAGGCATTGATCGCCACAGTTCTATCCGGCGCTCTGGCGGGACTAACGGGCTGCATGTCCGTCGCGCCCAAGCCCGAACCGACGGTGACGACGACAAAGCACAGGCCGAAGCTCATTCGCACGACCACCACGCCAAAGATCACCAAACAGAAGAAGGTTATCGCCAAGAAACTCGTCGAACCGACTGAAGAAACCGCACCTGTCGTCGTCCCACCTTTGGGCGGCGGCAATGGTGGCGGCGGCGGCGGCGGCTGGGGATAGCGCTAACAGCAGGTCAGGGTTTCGCGGCACCTCTGGCCGTGGCCGCCTGCCACCATTTGGCCCCCAACTCCACAGCCCGGACTTTGACCGGAAGACCGGCTGCTACTGCTCGCCAACCAGTCGCAAGTGCTCTATGCTCCCGCCAGGTGTCGTGTCGATACGGTGGTCCTGGGCAGGGGCGTTCCATGTTCGAAGTCGTCGCATTCTGGTGGAAGACGAGGCTGAAAGGCCCCGCCGCACGAGGTCTAGGCCTGATCGTCGCGCTTTCCGGCTTGCTGCTGCTCGGATCGCAAGCCGCCAACGCCGCGCCGAACTGGACGCTTGATCCCACAGCTTCAGTCATCACCTACCAGTCGGTGAAGAAGAACACGATCGTCGAGACAAACAAGATCAGGAACATCACCGGCACGCTCAGCTCGGCGGGTGATGCCAAGGTCACCTTCGACCTCAATTCGGTCGATACCGGCGTCGACCTGCGCAACGTCCGCATGCGCTTCCTGTTCTTCGAGACATTCAAGTACCCGACGGCCGAGCTGACGGCCAAGGTGGATCCCGCCGCTTTCGCTGATCTCGCGACAAAGCGCAGGGTGAAGTCGACGCTGCCTTTCCGTCTCAATCTGCACGGTGTCGACAAGGACCTCGAGGCCAGCATCGTCGTCACCATGATCAGCGACACCATGGTGTCGGT
>NZ_RZQG01000414.1:0-5176 GCF_003998635.1 Mesorhizobium sp. M7D.F.Ca.US.004.03.1.1 | reverse complement strand
GTCTCCAACAAGCTCGACGGCGGGCCGGGCAAGCCTGTTTCGGCCGGTGGCGCCGGCTATTCCTGCATCGCCGAACTGCGCATGATCGAGACCATCGTGTCAGGCGAGCCCAAAACGCCGTTCCTGCGCTTCGGCGACACGGTGCGCATCGAGATGAAGGACAAAGCTGGGCATTCGATCTTCGGCGCCATCGAACAGAAGGTCGAGAAATACGAGAGGTAAGGGAATGGCGGGGGACGCATTCTATCTGCTGGCCGGTGTCTGGGCACTCGCCATACTGGCCGCGTTCATCCAGGCGATCCGGCTGAGTTACCGCATCGAGGCGCGCTCGCCTGACCTGACCAACCGCAGCGGCTTTCCGCGCAAGGCGATGATGTTCCACACCATCACCAACATGAACGTCGCGCGGGATGAGGAGACGCAAGCCATGCGGCGACGCATGAACGGGCTGCTGTTGATCGTTCTTGCCGGATTCGCGATTGTGGGAGCAGGCTTGCATATGGTGCGGGCAGGGGGATGATCTCGTGAACCTGCTTGACCATCTGCGCCGTATGGCCGGCAACAATCTGTGGTCGAACGACCGGCTCTACCGCGCGGTGCTGTCGCTCCAGCCGGGTGAGTTCGAGGCCGAACGCACCAGCTTCTTTCCGTCGATCAAGGAAACGCTCAACCACATGCTGGCGGTTGACCATCTCTATCTCGATTTTCTCGAGGAGGGCGGCGTCGGTGCTGCCGCTCATGACGACTTCGTGTCGTTCGACAAGCCGGGGGCACTTTACGTCGCTCAGGTCGAGGCCGACCGGCGCCTGATCGCCTTTTGCGATGGGCTGTCGGCCGAGGATCTGGATCGCCGCGTCATCACCGACCGGCGCGAGGACGGCATGATCCCCGAGCGCATCGGCGATATCCTCGCCCACGTCTTCCTGCACGACATCCACCACCGCGGCCAGGTGCACGCAATGCTGTCCGGCACTTCGGTCAAGCCGCCGCAACTCGACGAGTTCCTGCTCGATTATGATGCGAAGCTGAGGGAGAAAGAGGTCGAGCGGTTGGGGCTCAAAATCTGATCCAGCGCATGACCTGAAAATGAGGCCATGCGCAGTCCGCTCGACCTGAACGCTACTCCGCCGCCTGAACCTTGATCACGCCGCGCTTGATCTGGTCCTGCTCGATCGATTCGAACAGCGCGCGGAAATTGCCTTCGCCAAAACCTTCGTCGCCCTTGCGCTGGATGAATTCGAAGAAGATCGGGCCGATCACGGTTTTCGAGAAAATCTGCAGCAGGATCTTGGTCATGCCGCCGTCGACGACACCTTCGCCGTCGATCAGGATGCCGTGCTTCTTCATCCGCTCGATCGGTTCGTCATGGCCATTCACACGGTCATACGACATGTCGTAGTAGGTTTCCGGCGGGCCGGGCATGAACTTGAGCCCGTTTTCAGCCAGCCTGTCGGTGGCGGCGTAAATCTCGTCGGTGCCGACAGCGATGTGTTGGATGCCCTCGCCATTGTACTTCTTCAGATACTCGGCGATCTGGCTGGTCTCATCCTTGGATTCGTTGAGCGGAATGCGGATCTTGCCACAAGGCGAGGTGATGGCGCGGCTGACCAGGCCGGTGATCTTGCCGTCGATGTCGAAGAAATGGATCTGCTTGAAGCCGAACAGATTGCGGTAGAAATCCCACCATTTGTCCATCTGGCCGCGATAGACATTGTGGGTCAGGTGATCGAGATAGTAGAAGCCGACGCCTTCCGGCCGTGGGTCGCGCGCACCCAGCCACTCGAACTCGGCATCATAGGCTGAACCCTTCTTGCCATAGGTCTCGATGAAATAGAGCAACGAGCCGCCAATGCCGACGATTGCCGGCACGTCGAGCGCCTTGTCGGTGCCTTCGTAAGGCGTGGCGCCCTTGGCAACGGCATGATCGAAAGCGTGCTTGGCATCGACCACCCGCCAGGCCATCGAGGCAGCACAAGGCCCGTGCTTGTCGACGAATTTCATCGCATGCGAGCCGGGCTCGGCATTGACGACATAGTTGATGTCGCCCTGGCGCCAGATGGTGATGTCCTTCGTGCGGTGCTTCGCCACCGCGACATAGCCCATGCGGGTGAACAGTTCGGCCAGCTTCTGCGGCTCCGGATGCGCGAATTCGACGAACTCGAAACCATCGGTGCCCGCCGGGTTGTCCTTGCTGATCCTGGCGGGCGGGGCGTCGTGCGGGAAGGGGCCCATGGTATTCCTCCGAAAGCTGGCTTGGCCTGAAAAGGCTCGTCTTGCGCCATCATAGCGCTGATGGCGTGCATGGTGCTTGCATTCAAACGCTTGAAATGGTCATCTCATGCGTGAAGCATGCATGATAAGAGGAAAAACCATGGATTGGGCGCGTATTGATCAGTTCGACCGCAAGATAATGGCGCTATTGCAGGGGGATGCGCGGCTGACCAACAACGATCTTTCGGAGCGGGTGAACCTGTCGGCGTCGCAATGCTCGCGCCGCCGTCAGCGGCTCGAGGAGGACGGCTTCATCAAGGGCTACCGGGCGGTGCTCGACCGCGACAAGCTCGGTTTTTCCCTGGTCAACGTCATCTCTGTCACGCTCGCCACGCACAACCGCGACAATGCGCGGCGCTTCGGCGAACTGGTGGCGCGGCTGCCCGAAGTGCAGGAAGCGCACGCGCTGACCGGCGAGATGGACTACATCCTGAAAGTGGTGACGCCCGATTTGAAATCGCTGTCGGAATTCGTCAACGGGGTGCTTCTGCCGCATGAATCGGTGCAGCATGTGAAGACGGCGATCGTGCTGGAAACGCTGAAGGAAACCGGCGCGCTACCGATTTGATTGTAGATATAGGAAGCGACATGGAAAGAAAGCCAACGCGATACTATATGCTGTTGTCTCTCTCGATATCTGCCGTTCTATTGGCGACGACGCTCATTGCTGTCTACCTTGTGCCAAAATCTATCTATCTTGTGCCTCCAATTGCAGTAGTGATTGGATACATAAAGCCAGTTGGCCCGAGTATTTCCTTCGGAAATTTGCTGTCGTCGTTGGTTTATCTTATGATTGGAAGCTTCTTTGCATACCTGGTAGCAGACGGAAACGATGGTGTAAGGGGAGCCTTCATTAGTCTAGGTCTGGCGTTTCTCTACCTCGAATACATCAAAGATAGAGGTGCAAGGAGCTGAATCGGCCAAGCGCATTGGAGTTGCCTTGGCTCTTCAACCCTTCGACTGCTGGATCAGCCCGTACAGATTCGTGCAGCGTGCGCCCGAGCGGCAGTAGGCAAAGACCGGGCCGTCAAGCTCATCCAGCGCCTCGGCCTGATCGTCGACATTCTCGGCCGTGATCTGGCCGCTGATAACGGGGATGTAGCGGAAGGCGAGGCCCGCGGCTTCGACCGCTGCCTTGACGGTGTCGGCGGAAGGCTGGCCCGGTTGTTCGTCATCGGGCCGGTTGCAGATGATGCTCTTGAAGCCGGCTTCCTTGATGGCGGCGACGTCTTCCGGCTGGATCTGGCCCGAGACCGAATAGTCCTCGCTGATTTCGCGGTATTCCATGGCAGTGTCCTCGCAATCTGATTTGGCTGGAGTCTTGCCACTCCCTGACGTGGCCGGCAACTCGAATCCTATGCCGCGGCCGGTTGAGCGAGCCTTGCCCTTGCGAAACGCGCCACTACGATGCCGGCAATCACCGCTGCAATGAAGATCGCTGTCGCCGAATAGCCAAGGCCAAGGGCAGGTATGGCTCCGCCGGGACAGAAGCCGGCAATGCCCCAGCCGATGCCGAAGACAGCGGCGCCGCCAACCAGTTCCGTGTCGATGACGCGTTTTGTCGGTAGTGCGAAGGCGGTTTCGAACACCGGCGTCTTGCGCCGAGCGAATACGAGGCGATAGCCGACGAAGGCGACCGCAAGGCCGCCAGCCATGACGAAGATCAGGCTTGGATCCCATGTGCCGGCAATATCGAAAAAGTTCAGCACTTTTGCCGGATTGATCATGCCGGAAATGGCGATGCCGAGGCCGAAAACCCCACCGATCAGAAATGCGGAGACGAGCTTGTTCACGGGTTCAGCCTCCGATCACGTGGCGGATGATGAAGACGGTAGCGAAGGCGGCGACCATGAAGGTCGTGACGGCGACCATCGAGCGTGGCGACAGCCGCGCTATGCCGCAAATGCCGTGTCCGCTCGGGCAGCCGCCACCGAAATGCCAGCCGATGCCGACCAGGAAGCCGCCGCCGACAAGTGCCAGCGTTGGCATAGGCACGCTGAGGGCGATGTGTCCGCCAGCAGCCTGATAGAGAAGCGGCGCCGCCACCGCGCCGGCGAGAAAGGCGGCCCGCCAGCGCCATTCGGGAGAAAGCGGCGGGATGACCCCGGTGAGGATGCCGGTCATCCCGGCAATCCGGCCATGCAGTGCCATCAAGAGCACCGCCGACAGGCCGATGAGAGCGCCGCCAAGCAGCGATTGGAGAGGCGTGAAGTTTGTCATGGCAATGCCGGCTTTCGAGCTGCGGTCGATCCGCGTCTTCGCGCGGCTTGACACCATAGCGCAGATAGACATTTCCGGCGAAGAATCCAACTCAGGCCCAGAGCGGAAACGGAAGGCGGAGACTGGCTCCGCCTTTCCGAGAAGAGCTTCGATCAACTACCGAGAATGGCGCCTTTGATCTGACGGATATTGTTGTGCATCATGTCGATATAGGTAGCAGCCGGGCCGTCGGGCTGCGACAGCGCGTCCGAATAGAGCGTGCCGCCCACCTTGATCCCGGTCTCGCTGGCGATCTGCTCTATCAGGCGCGGATTGGTGATGTTCTCGACGAAGATCGCCGCGGCCTTGTCCTGTTTCACCTGGGTAACCAGCTTGGCGACGTCGGCGGCGGACGGTTCGGAGTCGGTCGAGATGCCTTGCGGGGCGAGGAAGGTCAGGCCGTATGCGTGTTCGAAATAGCCGAAGGCGTCATGCGAGGTGATGACGACGCGCTTGCTCTCCGGGATCGAGGCGATCGCCGCTTTCACTTCACCTTCGACCGCGTCGAGCTTCTTGGTGTAGGCGGCGGCGTTGGTCTGGTAGCTGACGCAGCCGTCCGAATCGGCCGCGCAGAAGGCCTCGGCGATGTTCTTCACGTAGATCCTGGCATTGGCGATCGACTGGAAGGCGTGCGGATCGGTGACCG
>NZ_RZQG01000413.1:0-5180 GCF_003998635.1 Mesorhizobium sp. M7D.F.Ca.US.004.03.1.1 | reverse complement strand
ACGCCTACAAGAGCATTGCCGGTTTCGACATTTCGGGCAATCCGGGGCTGACCGCCACGCTCTACAATGTCGGCAATCCGGAGCAGCGCGCCTATGCGCTGAAGGCGGAGAACGACAGGCGCCGGGCCGCAGGCGAGCCGGTAAAGCTGCCCGAGGAGAATTACTACGGCTGGCTGGTCAACGACAAGCTGCCGGAGCTGAAGGCGCTGTTCTAGGGTCTTCGCCCTGTATTCCTAGCTGTCGCCGCTCAGGCCGCCAGCAACGACTTCAGCTTGACCGCCTGCGAACCGAGCGCTTCCGGCGCCGGCTTGGCCCGCTTGCCGATCAGCATTTCGGCCAGCCTGATGTCGCGGGCGACCGCATTGCCGGGGCCGATGCCGCTGGCCGCCACCAGCCTGCCGTCTTCGGCCAGATGGAACAAGATGAAGGCACCATCGCCGAGATCGCGGCGCACGGTGCTGCGACCTTCGTCGGACAGCCCGGCGATCTGCAGGCTCAGGCCGTATTGATCCGACCAGAACCACGGCACCGCCGCATGCGCCTCGCCGGCGCCCAGCATATTCCTGGCTGCCAGCGCGCCCTGTTCCTGGGCGTTGCGCCAGGCTTCCAGCCGCACGCGGCGGCCGCCATAGACGGCGAGCGGAAACGAACAGCAATCGCCGGCGGCAAGGATGTCGGGATCGCTGCTGCGCAGCTCGGCATCGACAGCGACGCCATTGTCGATCGCCAGGCCGGCTTCGGCCGCAAGCCCGGTCACCGGCACGGCGCCGATGCCGATGACGGCCAGATCAGCTGATATCTCCTGTCCGCCGACAAGTGTGATCCGCACCTCGTTGCCATCGTCGGCGATGGACGCGATGCCGTCGCCGCACAGGATGTCGACGCCCTCGGCGACGTGCGCATCATGGATGATCTGGGCGATCTCGGCCGGCACGCCGCGCATCAGGATGCGGGGCTGCGCCTCGATGACGATGACCGCGGCGCCGAGCTTGCGTGCCGCGGCAGCGAGTTCGAGACCGATGAAGCCGCCGCCGATGACGGCGATACGGTTGCCGGCGGTGAGATGCGCGCGAATGGCGAGCGCGTCAGTGAAGGTTCTGAGATAGACGCAGCGCGGACCCAGCCCCGGCATCGGCAGCTTGCGCGGCGTCGAACCGGTTGCCAACAGGAGCTTGTCGTAGGGCAGGGCCGAACCGTCCGACAGGCTCACCGCATGCGCCGCACGGTCGATCGCGACGGCCTGAACGGAATGGATATGCCGGATCGACTTCTCGGCCAGAATTGCGTCGCTGGCGATCGCCTTGATTTCAGGCGCTTCGCTGACCATCGCCTCCTTGGACAGCGGCGGGCGCTCGTAGGGCAGATGCGGCTCATCGCCGACCAGCGTCACCGGCCCGTCATAGCCCAGCTCACGCAGCGCCAATGCTGCCCGCCCACCGCATTCGCCGGCGCCGATGATGACCATTCCCCGCGCCATGTCAGTCATCCGATCTGGATCAGGACTTTGCCAGCATCAACCTTGACCGGATAGGTTTTCAGGTTGACGCAGACCGGCGCGCCGCGGGCGTCACCCGTCTTGTAGTTGAAGCGGCCATTGTGCTTGGGGCATTCGATGATGTCGTCCATCACCAGCCCGTCGGCCAGATGCACCTTTTCGTGCGTGCACAGGCCGTCGGTAGCGAAGAACTCATCGTCGGGGCTGCGATAGATGGCGAAGGTGCGGCCGCCATGGTCGAAGCGCATCACGTCCTCCTCGTCGATGTCGCCGGTGGCACAGGCCTCGACCCAGTCGCTCATTGATTCCTCCACAAAAATCGGGCCTCCCCGGGAAGTCGGATAATCGCACGATCATTCCGCCGCAGCGGCGACGGCGTTGTCGTGGAATTCCCCGCGATAAGGCCTGGCGGTCGGTGGCAGCTCGCGCTTGAGGAAATAGTCCTCGTTGCGCAGCTGGCGCAGGAAGGCCGGGATCATCTCGCGGTAGCCGGCCAGGATCGACGGTGTCGGCGCCGGCAGGTCGTGCTTGATCAGTTCGTGCAGCTTCGGCAGCGCATGATACGGCACCATCGGGAACATGTGATGCTCGACATGGTAGTTCATGTTCCAGTAGATGAAGCGGCTGATCGGATTCATGTAGACGGTGCGGCTGTTCAGCCGGTGGTCGGTGACGTTGTCGGCCAGGCCGCCATGCTGCAGCAGCCCGACCATGACGTGATGCCAGGCGCCATAGAGCCTGGGCAGGCCGACCAGCATCAGGGGCAGGAACGAACCGGAATACAGCGCCAGCGCGATGGTGGCGGCGTAGATCGCCGTCCAGATGCGGGCGATGCGGATCGCCTTGGGCTGCTCCTGTTCGGGAATGAAGGTCTTTTCCGCCGCGCTGATGTTGCCGGCGGCGTTGCGCAGCATGTCTGATATCGCATGCCAGGCGTCGAGCACGCCGACGAAGCCCAGCATGGCGCGAACCAGGTCCGGCGGCCGCATGACGGAGATTTCCGGGTCGCGGCCGACGATGATGGTGTCGGTGTGGTGACGCGTGTGGCTCCAGCGCCAGGTCACCGGATTGCGCATGATCATGAAGCAGGCGATCTGATAGACCGCATCATTCATCCATTGCGTCCGGAAGGCGGTGCCATGACCGCATTCATGCCAGCGTGAATCGGTGGAGGAGCCGTAAAGGACGCCATAGACGAAGAAGAACGGCACGCACCACCAGCTACCCCAGAACCAGGCGCCGCCGGCGCCGCTGACGATCAGGGCGGCAAACCAGATGATGGTATCGCGGATCGCCGGCCCGTCGGAGCGCTGCATCAGCTCCTTCATCTGCTTGCGGGACACATCGGTGTGATACCATTCGGCCGCCGACAGGCCGGTCTCGACGGCGAGCTTCGCGTCGCGGCCGGTCAGGCTGTAGTCCCGCCGGGACGGTGTTGCGGTCATGATTGCCTCCCACGGCAAACGGCGCTCGCCATAGCGAATGCCAGCCACTCATTGGCTTCGAGGCTGAAAATAGCGCTAGCCCATGATAGACTCAACATCACAAAGATAGTTTCTATCATTTCCTATCAGAATGATGTAGAAAGCCTCAGGCAATCCAATGAGGCAAGCATGGCGAAACGGCCGACCATTACTGACCTGGCGCGCATCTCCGGCGTCAGTGTTGCCACAGTGGACCGCGTGCTCAACAGCCGCCTGCCGGTGCGCGAGGAAACGGCGCGCCGCGTTTACGAGGCGGCGACCGAGATCGGCTATCACGCCGCCGGCCTGATCAAGCAGCGGATGCGCCATGAATTGCCCGAGTACCGGCTCGGCTTCCTGCTGCTCAAGGGCAATTATGTCTTCTACAGCGAGTTCGCCCGCGAGCTTGAACTTGCCGTGTCGCGATCGCCACGTTTCCGCGGCGTTGCCACAATCGACTTTGCGGATTCGCTGACCCCCGATGAAATCGTCGAGCGCGCGCGCAGACTGGCGGCCAAATGCAGGGCCGTCGCTTTGGTCGGGCCGGATCACCCGACGTTGACGGTCGCCGTCGAGGAGATGAAGGCCAAAGGGTTGCCGGTGTTTTCCCTGCTGTCCGACTTCGCCGCCGGCATCCGCGAGGGCTATGTCGGCCTCGACAACCGCAAGGTCGGCCGCAGCGCGGCCTGGATGATCTCGAAGGCGGCGAAACGGCCGGGCAAGATTGCCCTTTTTGTCGGCAGCCACCGTTTTCACGGCCACGAACTGCGCGAAATCGGCTTTCGCTCCTTCTTTCGCGAACAGGCGCCGGAATTCACCTTACTCGAGACATTGGTCAATCTGGAAGCCAACGAGATCACGCAGGACACGCTGCTCGATCTCCTTGGCCGCCACCCTGATCTGGTTGGCTGCTATGTCGCCGGCGGCGGCATGGAAGGCGCGGTCGCAGCGCTCAGGCAGGCAAAGCCGGCCGAGATGCCGGCGGTCATCTGCAACGAGATCAACGCGACATCGCGTTCCGCCCTAGCGGATGGCATCCTGACGATGGTGATCTCGACGCCGTTGGCCGCCCTGTGCCGCGAACTGGTCGACCTTATGGCGCACGCCATCGAAACGGGTGCGGCCAACGCGCCCGGCCAGACCTTCCTGCCGTTCGACATCTATCTGCCTGAGAATATCTAGGCTCTCGAGCTTCGAATTCGACCGTAGTGCCATTGACGATGCTGCGAGGGCCTCGGCTGATCGCCGGCGGCAAGCGCGCATCGTCCGAAAATCGCGCATCGGATTTTGGAATCTCCCTTGACGCCTCACGGCAAAATGGAATAAATATTTCACCAACTGTGTATTTTGGTTCTTTCGTTCCGGCGCATCTGGTTCAAACAGAGGGTCTGGCGTTCCAGCAAACGGCAAGGCGCCCCCGGGACAGAAACGACATCAGGGAGAGATTCCCCGGGGAGATCGGGGATTCCGGATAAATCGGTGAAACCGGACACCAGCATGTGGAGGAGAGAGACAATGAAGAAACTGATTTTGGGCGTCGCTTTCGCGGCGCTGATGAGTTCATCCGCCATGGCCGCCAAGGTTGGCGTGTCGATGGCCAAATTCGACGACAACTTCCTGACCGTGCTGCGTAACGGCATGATCGAGCAGGCCAAGGGCATGAGCGGCGTCGAGCTGCAGGTCGAGGACGCGCAGAACGACGTCGCCAAGCAGCTCGACCAGATCAAGAACTTCGCCGCCTCGGGCGTCGACGCCATCATCGTCAACCCGGTCGACACTTCGGCCACGCAGGCGATGTCGGATGCCGCGGCGGCCGCCAAGATCCCGCTGGTCTATGTCAACCGTGAGCCGGTCAATGTCGACACGCTGCCGGCCAACCAGGCCTTCGTCGCTTCGAACGAAGCTGATTCCGGCACGCTCGAGACCAAGGAAGTCTGCCGCCTGTTCACGGAAGCCGGCAAGAAGGAAGCCAATGTCTATGTGATCATGGGCGAGCTTTCCAACCAGGCCGCCGTGCAGCGCACCAAGGATATCGAAGAGGTGATCGCCACGCCGGATTGCAGCTTCATCAAGATCATCGACAAGCAGACGTCGAACTGGAACCGCGACGAGGCCCAGAACCTGATGACCAACTGGCTGTCGACCGGCAAGAAGTTCGATGGCGTGATCGCCAACAATGACGAAAGCGCCATCGGCGCCATCCAGGCGATGAAGGCCGCCAA
>NZ_RZQG01000412.1:0-5195 GCF_003998635.1 Mesorhizobium sp. M7D.F.Ca.US.004.03.1.1 | reverse complement strand
GCTCGATATGATCAAGGGCTGGGTCGGGACCATCGCGCCTCCCGGCGTACTCGCCTACCAGGAAGAGGAATCGCGCGGCGTCTGGCAGACCGGCAACGCGGTCTTCATGCGCAACTGGCCCTATGCCTATGCACTCGGCAACGGCGAGGGCTCGCCGATCACGGGCAAGTTCGACGTGGCACCGCTGCCGGCCGGCACCGGCGAAGGCGCCCGAGCGGTCGCGACCCTGGGCGGCTGGAACCTCGCCGTCTCCAAATATTCGAAGCATCCGGATGCCGCGATCGAGCTGGTCAAGTTCATCGCCTCGCCCGCGATGCAGAAATACCGGACGCTGAAGACGTCCAACCTGCCGACTATCCAGGCGCTCTATGACGATGCCGACATCGCCAGGGAACAGCCGATTGTTCCGCGCTGGAAGCGGATCTTTCTCAATGCGGTGCCGCGCCCCTCGGCCGCGACCAGGATCAAATACAACGAGGCGTCGAGCCAGTTCTGGAACGCCGTTCACAACACGCTCTCGGGCGACGGCACTGCCGCCGACAATCTGGCCGACCTCGAAGCGATGCTGACCAAGCTGAAGGGCCGGGGCTGGTGACGCGACGATGCCGGGGCATCCGCCCGGCGGGACCACAACGAGCGGGTGCGAGATGACAAGAATGAAACCGCTACCTGAAACAGCCAGGGCTGCGCACTCGCCGTTGACGGCACAGCGCGTTCGCTCGGCGTGGCTTTTCCTGGCGCCAATGCTTCTGGTGCTCGCCGCGGCGGCCGGCTGGCCGCTTGCCCGCACGGTCTATTTCAGCTTCACCGACGCCTCGCTGGCCGACCTCGACGCGCGCCAATGGGTCGGCTTTGCCAATTACTTCTCGGTGCTGCACATGCCGAGCGGCCGCAACCTCTACGATGGTCTGCTCGTCGACCCGGTCTGGTGGCGTGCCGTCTGGAACACGGTGCGTTTCACTGTGATTTCGGTGACCTGCGAGACCACCCTCGGCATGATCGTTGCCCTGGTTCTCAATGCCGAATTCCCAGGCCGCGGCATCGTCAGGGCGGCGATCCTGATCCCTTGGGCTATCCCGACGATCGTCTCGGCGAAGATGTGGCAATGGATGCTCAACGACCAGTTCGGCATCATCAACGTCGTGCTGCTCAACCTCGGCCTGATCAGCGGCAAGATCGCCTGGACGGCCAACGCCGACACGGCGATGGCGGCGGTCCTCATCGTCGATATCTGGAAGGCGACACCGTTCATGACGCTGCTCATCCTGGCCGCGCTGCAGATGCTGCCGAGGGAGATCATAGAGGTCGCCAGGCTAGACGGCGCCAATCCGTGGCAGATCTTCTGGCGGGTGACCTTGCCGCTCATCCGCCCGGCGGTGATGGTGGCCGTGATCTTCCGCGCGCTCGATGCACTGCGCATCTTCGACCTGATCTATGTGCTGACGCCCAACAATGTGCACACCAAGTCGATGTCGGTGTTCGCCCGCGAGAACCTGTTCGAGTTCGACAAGTTCGCCTATGGCTCCGCCGCCTCGACCTTGCTCTTCCTGATCCTCGCTCTGCTCACCATCGTCACCATCCGGATCGGCCGGATAAGCCTGGACGGAGGCCGCTGATATGTGGATCCTGAAGCGCACGGCCTTTTACCTGCTGGTCGGGGGGATCGTCTTCGTCGCGGTGTTCCCGTTCTACTACGCCATCGTCACCAGCCTGAAATCGGGGACCGATCTGTTTCGGGCCGATCTGTGGCCGACGACGATCAGTCTCGCAAACTACAAGAGCGTGCTGACCGAGGGCAGCTTCGTAAGAAACCTGTTGAACTCGCTCTTCGTCTCCGGCGCGGTCGTCGGGCTGTCGCTGTTGCTCGGGGTCACCGCCGCCTATGCGCTGGCACGTATTCGATTCCGCGGCCGCTCGGCCCTGCTGTTCACAATCCTGTCGGTGTCGATGTTCCCGCAGGTGGCACTGCTGGCCGGGCTGTTCGAACTGGTCCGCATGTTCGGTCTCTACAATTCGCTGTTCGCGCTGATCTTCTCCTACATGATCTTCACCTTGCCGTTCACCGTCTGGGTGCTCACCACCTTCGTCCGCGATCTGCCGGTCGAGGTCGAGGAGGCGGCGATCCTCGACGGCGCGACGCCGTGGATCATCATCACGCGTGTCTTCCTGCCGCTGATGTGGCCGGCGCTGGCGACCACCGGCCTGCTGGCCTTCATCGGCGCGTGGAACGAGTTCCTGTTTGCGCTGACATTCACCTCCAACAACGCACAGCGGACCGTGCCGGTGGCGATCGCGCTGCTCTCCGGCAACTCGCAGTTCGAGATCCCATGGGGCAACATCATGGCGGCATCGGTGATCGTCACGGTGCCGCTGGTGGTGCTGGTCCTGATCTTCCAGCGCAAGATCGTCTCCGGCCTCACCGCCGGCGGGGTTAAAGGGTGAGGAGTGGTCGGCGAAGTTCTCAGATGTCCGGCGCGTTGCAGATCTTCTGCTTGAGATCAATCGCCCAGGCATTGTCGGCCACCACTTGCGGCAGCGCAGGGACGCCGGCGCTGCGACCCAAGGCGCCGGTCGCTCCATGTCGATTGGCGTCAGCGGGTTTTCCAGCGCATTGTGAACCGCTTCACATAGGCGGCTGCCGGCCAATGCTAACGTTGCGTCACTACACCATTTCAGCCGATCCGGGATCGTCGATTGGCTGGGCACAGGGGGAGGCTGCACCGGCTTGCGTCAGCTCCTCCATGGCGGGTTCCGGGGCGGGTTTCGGAACCCGCCTTCTTGCGCGATCTTCTAGATATCCGGTGCGTTGCCGATCTTCTTCTTGAGCTCCAGCGCCCAGGCGCGGCCCTCGTCGCCGCCCCACAGCAGCCAGGCGATATAGCCGGCCGACGGGTTTTGCTCATTGCCGTAGTTCTTGCCGCGCTTGTCGATCTCGTGGCGGGCGAAATAGCTGACCATACGGCGGATGGTGGAGGGGGCGAGCTTTTCGCGATTCTTCAGTTCGGTGGCGCGGGCGACGCCGATCTCGGTGCCGCCACGGCCGAATTCTTCGCGCAGCCTGAGGCCCTTGGCGGCATTGTCGGCCACCACTTGCGGGCAGCGCAGGTCGATCTCGCCGTCGTGCATTTTGTCCCCCAGGCTGGGCAGGCTTTAACCCGCGGTGAGAATGCGGGAAAGCCGGACGGGTTCCACATCCGAAAGAAACTGTCCACCAAGGCGGCAGGTCGCACCTTGCCTGCACTCATCCGGTTGCTAAGCTTCGCCCGCGTCGGGCTTTGCTAGAACCGGAGGAAACATGATGCGGCTTCTGCTCTCCAGCCTTGCCACCCTGATGCTTGCCGCTCCGCTCTTTGTCGGCGCCGCACGAGCCGCCGACGACTGCGCCAATGCGCAGGACCAGGCGACCATGGACGAATGCGCCGGCAAGGATTTCGATGCGGCCGACAAGAAGCTCAACGAGGCCTACAGGCAGATCGAGGGCCGGCTGAAGGACAATGCTGGGTCGAAGAAACTTCTGGTCGATGCACAGCGCGCCTGGGTTGCCTTCCGCGACGCCGAATGCTCCTTCCAGGGCGGTCCACCCGAAACCGCCGGCAGCGTCCGTCCGATGGTGGTCGCCAATTGCCAGGCGGGGCTCACCAACCTCAGGCTGAAGGATTTTCAGAGCTATCTCCATTGCGAGGAAGGTGTCCTGGACTGTCCGGTGCCGGCGGCGCAGTAGCGTTCTCCGACGCTCGGGAAGGTTTGGCCCGTCATCGCCGCGCGCGTGCAAGAATGTCGGAACCGATCGTCGCCAAACGTCCTTGGGTCGCAGAGCAACCGCGCCGGTACGCCGGCGCCGCGACTTGAAGGAGCCGACCATGATCACCTTTCCCAACGAATCCGCGAGATACCGCACCGCGCGTGAAAAACTGCTGCGCAAGGAAATCGAGCTGCGCCGCGTCATGGAGGAAGTCGCCGAGGCTCGGCGCGCGCTGCCGCCAGGCGGGCTGATCCGCCAGGACTATGAGTTCGACGCGCTGGATACCGAGGGAAGGCCCGCCAAGGGCAAATTTTCGGAGCTGTTCGCGCCGGGCAAGGACAGCTTGATCCTCTACAACATGATGTTTCCGCGCCACCCGCAGGAGACGCGCGAGGTTGCAACCAGCGGCGGCACGGCGAAGCTCGCCCGGCCGGACCAGCCATGCCCGTCCTGCACGGCGTTGCTCGACCAGTTCGACGGCGCGGTCGGCCATCTCGAAGCCGCCGGCCTCAATTTCGCTGTGGTGGCCAAGACCGCACTCGAAAACCTGGTCACGCTCGGCCGAGACAGAGGCTGGCGCAACATGCGGCTGGTGTCGTCGGCCGGCAACAGCTTCAAGCGCGACTACAATGCCGAGGATGCCGACGGCGCGCAGATCCCGCTGCTGTCGGTGTTTCATCGCGATGGCGATGGCATCCGCCATTTCTGGTCGTCGGAGCTCGGCTTCGCACCGTCGGAGCCTAACCAGGATCCGCGCGCCATCGGCACCTGCGAGATCCTGTGGAACCTGATGGATTTCACGCCGGAAGGGCGGCCGAACTGGAACGAGCAGCTGCAGTATGGGGAGGCGTGTTGCCACTGAGGGGCCGGGCGAAGCGCAACCTCACCGCATCTGCCGCGTTGGACCTTCGAGGATCCAACACGGAGAGTATCGATGAGACGCCATCTCACCTTTGCCACGCTGGCCCTTCTGGCCGGCGTGCCCGCGGCTTTCGCCCAACAGTCCTTGCCTGCCGACGTGCCACCGGTTTCGGGCAACAAGGTCGACACCGAGACGTTCTCCAGGTCGCTGGTCAGCGCCAACCGCTTCGAGATCGAGAGCAGCAAGCTGGCCGAGGAGAAGGGTGTCGCCGCCGACGTCAGGGAATTCGCCGCGCTGATGGTCAAGGACCACACCAGGGCCGGCCAGGATTTCGTGGCAGCGCTGGAGAGGAGCCAGACCACCGCGTCGGTGACCCCGGAAGGCCCGCCGCTGCTGCCGAAGGACCAGGCGATGCTGGACCAGCTCAAGGCGCTGGATGGCGAGGCCTTCCAGGCCAAATACATCATGTTGCAAACCGAGGCGCACAAGCAGGCGGTGGCGCTGTTTTCCACCTATGCGCGGTCGGGCGACGACCCGGCGCTGAAGGAGTTCGCCAAGAAGACGCTGCCGACGCTGAAGATGCATGAGAAG
>NZ_RZQG01000411.1:0-5201 GCF_003998635.1 Mesorhizobium sp. M7D.F.Ca.US.004.03.1.1 | reverse complement strand
GATTGTCCTTGTACTTGTCATTTTTGTACATCAGGACCATGCCGTAGTTCATCGCCGGCACGCTGCATTCGCCGACCTGTCCGGCCGGGATGTGCGAGATGTCGAGCTTGGTCAGGTCGAGTTTCTGGAACAGTTTTCCGCAATGCACGAAGGGCGGAAAATCGTCGGTATCGACGACATCCCAGGTCACATTGCCGGATTCCACCTGCGCCTGAAGCTTGGCGATTTCGGTCGGCCCGTCGTTCAGAAGCTTGACGCCGCTCTTGTCGACGAATTCCTTGAGCGCGGCGACCTGGCCGTCCTGGTAGATGCCGCCATAGGAGACGAAGGTCAGCGTCTTTCCCTTCAGCGACCCGTCCACCACGGTCCCGGCCGGCGGTGCGTTCTGCGCGTGAGCGGCGGCTGCGAGCAAGGCCAGTGCGGCGGCGCCGACAAACCCGGCCAGTCTTGATCTGCTTCCCATTTTCTAACCCTCCGATGGCTCGCTGTTTGATTTTGGCAGACCGGGCGCGAGCGTTTTCCGGGCTACATATTGGTCGAGGTCGACGGCGCCGCTGGTCGGCGGCGCGATGATCCAGAGCACTTCGGCCACCGTGTCACCGACATTGATGGTTCGGTGGGGCGTCGAGGTCGAGTATTCGATGCTGTCGCCCTCTTCGAGGATGAAGCTCTCGTCTCCGAGCGTCAGTTGCACGCGCCCGCGCAGCACGAGGAACATCTCGTGCGCGTTGCCATGCGTGTAAGGCACGTCGCCGGTCGAGCCACCGACGGCGAATTCGCCGCAATAGACTTCCATCTCGCGGATTGGCCGGCGCGACAGCAGCGTCTTGCGGTAGCCTTCGCTGGTCGGCAGCGCCGGCCGCTCGGCGCGTGTCAGCACCGTGTGCGGCGACACTTCGCAGTCGTCGAAAAGATCGGCAAGGCTGATGCCGAGCGCATTGGCGATCAGCATCAGCGTGCTGGTGTTGGCGCCCGAAAGGCCGCGCTCAAGCTGGCTCAGGAAACTGGCGGTGGTGCCGATCATGTCACCGAGCTGGCGCAGCGTCAGGCGTCGCGTGGTGCGATAGGCCTTGATGCGATCGCCGAGCACCGTCGAGCGGCGCGCTTCCGCGCTGGACGCGGCGCTGTCGTCTGGGATGTGGTCCTCGGTAATCTTCATGGCGATCTCAGGGTTCACTTAACATGCTATTAAGTGAGGTCTCCTGGCAAGTGGATTCGCCTGCTCATCTGAAAATCGCTGATGGACCTGCAGAAGGTGCATGCTCGGCCGGCCGGCGGGAGCAGGGTGCCGGTTCGGCCCGATCACTGGATCATGAAGCGCGAACTGAACGGCAGGCTTGCCGCGCCGACTGCCTTGGGGCTGATGGTGACGCGCGCCGGCAGCGCCTGGATGTCGGGGAATTCCCGGCCGATGTCTGCGCACAAGGCCTTGGCGATTTTCTGCGGCGCATAACTGGACAGGACCACCGTCCTGAACTCGACAAACTGATTCAGTGCGGAGATCGACGCTTTCAGGCGATTGGAGCATTCCCCCAGCCATTCGCTGTAGGCCTCGCCAAGGTCAGGCCACTCAGGGCTGCTGCTCCAGATGATTTCGGACGGGCGCCCGCGCCTGGTCAGTTCGCTCTCCAGGCGCACAAGGCCATGATCGAAGCTGGCGCTGGAGTTTCCCTTGTAGATCTGGTGGTTGAGGATGAGCCTGCTCTGCAGCCGTGCTCCGAGATAGAAGAACAAATAGTCGTTCAGCGGCTTGGCGACACCGAACATGCTTTCGCCGCCGGCCACCGCGGTGATGTCGTTCTGCACGAAAACCGGCAGCTTGCTCTGCTCTTCGATCTCGCCTTGCAGAGCCTTGAGGGAGGTGCTCGATCCGTTGCGGGTTGCAGCCATGGCGTCGACCTCGTCGGGGACTGCCAGCCCGATGCCGGCGACGCGGCCGCGCGCCTCGACCGGCAGGCTCGTCATGGCTTGCCTGATCGCCTCCAGCAGTTCGCTGCTTTGCGGAAAGGGATTGGCTTCATCCGCCGGCAACTGCGTGTGGAAGCGCACGGTGCCGATGAAGTCGATGAGCGCGATGTCGATCCTGCGCCTGCTGAAGCCGACGCCAACCGCATAGGCGCCCTCCGGATTGAGCGAAAGTGGGATGGTTGGCGGCCCGACACGGCCGCGCTGCGCTGAGCCCTGCGAGACCAGGCCTTCCTGCTCGAGCGAGCGGACGATGACCGAGGCCGTCTGCGCCGACAGGCCGGTCTTCTCGCCGATTTCCATCCGCGAAATGCCTTCGTTCTGAAGCAGCAGCGACAGCACCAGCCGCTCGTTGTAGCTGCGCACGCTCAATGCATTCAGCCCGCTCGCACGATCGGCGATGCGCAACGGATTGGGTGGTGCGAATCTCATGTCAGGCAAGGATCGCCCCGTCGGTAAGCGCGCGTTGCCTCGCGGCGGTATGGTTGCTCATGTCGAGCGGCTCCAGCCGATGGCATCGACCGCGCGGGCGAGTGCGGTGCCCAGCAATCTGTGCGCCTCGGCATCGATGTGAAAGCCGTCCGCTTCGCTGCACGACACCACCGAGCCGGCATCGAAAAAGTGCAGTTCGAGCGAGTCCGCCAGGACCTCGAACTCGAGCGCCAGCAGGCGCGATTTCTCCGGCGCGCCGGCAAAGATCGACTTCCATTCCTTGACGTCGTCCTGCATCGGCGGCGGCGCCACGATCAAGATCTCGGGCGTCGAGCCGCCCGGCCCGGGCGCCAGTTCCTTGATGTCGTAGACGAGGCAGCCGATGCCCATCGCCACTTCCGACGGCGGCTTGTTGAAACGGATCTTCAGATCGTTGGTTCCGAGCATGATGATGACGAGGTCGAGCGTCGCATGGCTCTGCAGACAAGGGCGGAGATAGGTTCGGCCGTTCTTGTGGGCGCCCTCGATCGGATCGTCGTGGACAGTGGTTCGGCCGCTCAATCCCTCCTCGATGACGTACCAGTCGGCCCCCAGCTGAGCACGCAATATCCCCGGCCAGCGTTCACCCGGACCATAGCGCTGGAGCGGTCCTTTGCCGGGCATTTGGCCGTGCGTGTTGGAGTCGCCGTAGCACAAGACAGATCGCATGTTTTTTCCCGTCGGAACTGACAGCACGCCGAAGCCGGCGAGCGCCATTCATGATGGATAGCGGAGCGGTGAAAGGCAAGCAAGGGAATAGTCATTCAACATGACTAACTATTGACAGGCCGAATCCGCTGTGCTTCTAAAGTGCCCGGAGGAGTTCTCGACCGTCATCATCGTCCAGCAGAAGTTGGGCTTCGACACGCATGTGTCGGGGGCGGGAGAATTGCGTGCATCGGTCGGTTTGCGACGCCGGGCATGCTTTGGGAGAGCGTCTCGCGGTCCGTGCGAATTCGTACGGCCGGCCATACGAATTCGTAGGCCGGGGCAACCACAAGGAGGAGAATTCAATGTTAGGATTGCTGAAAACCGTCGGTTTGGGAGTGCTCGTCGCATCAGCGCTTGCCGTGACGTCCCTGGCGCATGCGGAAGATGTCAAGCTGATGGACGGCGTCGCGCCGCGCCCCGACGACACGCGCATGACCGCGGCCGGTGCGTTCAAGAAGGACCCGCCCTGGGTCATCGGAATGAGCGACTTCGGCGTCAACGCAAACACCTGGACGGTGCAGGTGGCGCATGAGGCGGAGAACGCCGCGGCAAAGGACAAGCGCATCTCGAAGTTCATCCTGCTCGATGCCGGCTTCGACCAGAAGAAGCAGGTGGCCGACATCGAGGATCTGATCGCGCAGCATGTCGACGCGATCATCGTTCAGCCGGTGACTAGCACATCGGCGAATGCCAGCATCGCCAAGGCGGTCGCCGCCGGCATCCCCGTCATCCTTCACACCGGCCGCATCGATTCCGACGCCTACACCACCGAAATCCAGGGCGGCGCCGAGCACTTCGGCAAGGTGATGGGCGACTGGCTGGTGAAGACCGTCGGCGACAACGGCAAGATCTGGGTCCTGCGTGGCCTGGCCGGCCATCCGGAAGACACCAACCGCTACAACGGCCTCCTGGAATCGCTCAAGGGCACGCATGTACAGATCATCGCCGAGGAACATGGCGACTGGCAGTACGACAAGGCCAAGAAGCTGTGCGAGACGCTTTATCTGAACAACCCGCAGGTCGATGGCATCTGGTCGTCCGGCGCCGACATGACGCGCGCCTGCGTCGATGTCTTCAAGCAGTTCGGCACGCCCATTCCACCGATTTCGGGCGAAGGCAACAATGGCTATTTCGGCCAGTGGATCACTGACGGATTCAAGTCGATCTCGCCGGAATACAGCCCCGCCCAAGGTGCGGCCGGCGTGCGCGCCGCTGTCGCCCTGCTCGAGGGTCAACAGCTCTACAAGCGCTATGTCTACAATCCCGACGGCTGGGACAAGGACAAGGCCGCCAAATACTATCGCGACGACCTGACGGCCAATGTCTGGTGGCCGAGCGAACTGCCCGAGGACAAGCTCAAGGAATATTACGGCAAGAAGTGACGGCGCCGTGGCTGGCGGGGAGTGGACAAGCATTCCCCGCAGGCCGTTCCATCTGTCGAATCCGGTTCGTTCGAGGGTTTCGTGACCAATCTTATCGAGATGTCCCACATTTCGAAGGCGTTCGGAGGGAGCAAGGCGCTCCACTCCGTTTCCCTCGATCTCAAGGCGGGCAGTGTTCACGCCCTGATGGGGGAGAACGGCGCCGGCAAATCGACATTGATGAAGATCCTGGCGGGCGTGCATCAGCTCGATTCCGGCGAGATCTTCATGAACGGGGAAAAGCTTGATCTGAAGTCGCCGCGCGACGCGCTGAATGCGGGCATTTCGACCGTTTTCCAGGAGCATTCGCTGCTGCCCAATCTGTCGATCGCCGAGAACATGTTTCTCGGCCGGGAGCCGACGACCCGGTTCGGCTCGATCGACTATCGCGCGATGAGCAGCCAGACCGCCAAGGCGCTTGGCGAACTCGGCCTCACGCTCGACCCGTCGCAGCTCGTTTCCAATCTGACGATCGCCGAGCGGCAATTCGTCGAGATCGCGCATTGCATCCAGGCCGACGCCAGCGTGCTCATCCTCGACGAGCCGACGGCCGCTCTCAACGCGGCCGATGTCGATGTGCTCAACCGCAACATCCGCCGGCTGCGCGATAAGGGAAAGGCTGTCGTCTATATC
>NZ_RZQG01000410.1:0-5208 GCF_003998635.1 Mesorhizobium sp. M7D.F.Ca.US.004.03.1.1 | reverse complement strand
TCCTCGATGGACGCCATGGTTTCGCACAGGAACAGGTCGACGCCATCCGCCTGCTCGGCAACGATGCGGCGGTAGATGTCGAGCGTATCCTGATATGAAATGGTCAGCGCCGGCGCGTAGCTGCCGAACAGCGGCGACAGGCAGCCGGCGATGGTTGCCTCACCGGCCTGCTCGCAAGCTTGCCTGGCCAATTCGATGCCGCGCTTCTGCAACGGCTTGAATAGGTCTTCCGCGCCCTCACGCGCCAGGCGTTCGGGTGTTGCCGAATAGGTGTTGATGGTAATGACACGGGCGCCGGCACGGATGAATTCCGCGTGCAGGTCGCGCACCAGATCCGGTTCGTCGATCAGCACTCTGGCCGACCATAGCGGCGTCGGCTCGGATTGGCTGCGGCGGACCAGTTCCTGGCCCATGCCGCCATCGGTGAGGATGACCTTCTTCATGCGCGCAGCCTGTCGTTCTTCGGATCCCACAGTGGCTCATCTTTCTGCACGATCGCCTGAAAACGCTCGCCGAAGATCTCGACCTCGATTGCGGTGCCGGGTTCGGCCAGATCGGCGCGCAGCATGCCGAGCGCGATCGATTTGTCGATGCGATGCCCCCAGCCGCCCGACGTCGTCTCACCGACGATCTTGCCGTCGTGCCACAGCGTCGACACCGAAGGCGCGTCGCAATCGCCGGGGTCCTCGACGACCAGGGTGACGAAACGCTTCGTCACCCCTTGCTGCTTCTCGTTCTGGAGTGCTGCCTTGCCGCGGAAGTTGGGTTTATCCCATTTGACGAAGCGCTCGAGCCCGCCCTGCAGGATCGAATAGTCGGTCGACAGATCGCCCTTCCAGGTGCGGTAGCCTTTTTCGAGCCGCAGCGAATCCAGCGCGTACATGCCGAACGGCTTCAGCCCGTGCTGTTGACCTGCCGCGCAGACGGCGTCGAAGATGGCGGCGGTGTCGTCCACCCTTGTGTGGATTTCCCAGCCGAGTTCGCCGGCGAAGGAGACGCGCACCAGTTTGGCCCAGCGACCGGCGATCTTCGTCTCCTGATGCGTCAGCCATGGCAGAGTGAGGTCGGCTTCGCAGACATCGGCGAGGATTTTCCGCGAGTTCGGCCCGGCCAGGATCTGGGTCGAGAATTCCTCGGTCCGGTCGATCAGCCTGAACGGTGCGTCCTTGGGCATGCGCGATTTCAGCCATTCGAAATCATGCCATTGGGCGACCGCCGCGGTGATCAGCGTCATCAGGTTGTCGTCGTGGCGGACGACGGACATTTCGGTGACGATGCGGCCCTTGTCGTCGGCGAAATAGACGAGGCCGATGCGGCCGGGCTTCGGCACCAGCCCGGTGACCTGCAGACTCAGCCATTCGGCGGCGCCCGGACCTTCCAGGTTGAAGCGGGAGAAGCCCGGCAGGTCCAAGATGCCGGCGGCGTCGCGCACGGCAAGGCACTCCTCGCGTACGCGATGGTGCCATGGCCCGTCGCGGCGGAAGGTCAGCGTCGCCTCCTCGGAGATGTCGTCGCCGTCTTGCGCGTACCAGGTGGCGCGCTCCCAGCCATTGTAAGCGTCGAAGCGGCCGCCGAGCGCCTTGATGCGATCGTGGATCGGCGACAGCTTGCGGTCGCGGCCTTCAGGCCAGGCATGGCGCGGAAACTGGATGGCGTATTCGTTGCCGTAGATCTCCATGCCCTTCGCGACGCAATAGTCCGGCGCCGAGGCAAAGGACGTGAAGCGGCGCGGGTCGCACGACCACATGTCCCATTCGGTCTGGCCCTCAGTCACCCATTCGGCCAGCACTTTGCCGGCGCCGCCGCCCTGGGCGATGCCGAAGGTGAAGACGCAGGCCTCGAAGGCATTGGGAACGCCGGGCATCGGGCCGATCAGCGGATTGCCGTCCGGTGTGTAGGGGATCGGCCCGTTGATGACCTTGGACAGGCCGGCTGTGCCCAGGATCGGCACGCGGGCGACAGCGTCGGCCAGATAATGTTCCAGCCGGTCGAGATCGTCGGGGAAGAGCTGGAAGGAAAAATCCTCCGGCATCGGGTCGTTGTGGGTGGCCCAATGCGCGCGGCAATTGCGCTCATAGGGGCCGAGATTCATGCCGTTCTTTTCCTGGCGCAGATAGTAGGAGGTGTCGACGTCGCGCAGCAGCGGCAGCTTTTTGCCCTGTTCTTTCGACCATGCCGCCAGTTCGGGAATCTCCTCGAACAGGATGTACTGGTGGCTCATCACCATCATCGGCACGTCGCGGCCGAACATCCGGCCGACTTCGGCGGCGCGGTAGCCGGCGGCATTGACGACGATCTCGCAGCGGATCTCGCCTTGTGCCGTCTCGACCACCCATTCGTCGTTCTCGCGGTGCACGCCTGATACCGGGCAGAAGCGGATGATTTTCGCGCCCATGTCACGGGCACCCTTGGCGAGCGCCTGGGTGAGCTGCGCCGGATCGATGTCGCCGTCGCTCGGGTCGTAGAGTGCGCCCTTCAAATCATGCGTGTCGATGAAGGGATAGCGGCGCTTGATCTCGTCGACGCCGACAATGTCGATGTCCATGCCCTGGTAGCGGCCCATGCCCTTGGCGCGCTGGAATTCCTGCATGCGCTCTTTCGTATGAGCAAGGCGCAGCGAGCCGGTGACGTGATAGTTCATGGGATAGTCGACCGCGTCGGCCAGCCCGCGATAAAGCTCGGTCGAATAGCGCTGCATGTTCATCAGCGACCAGGACGAGGAGAAGGTCGGCACATTGCCGGCGGCATGCCAGGTCGAGCCGGAGGTCAGCTCGTTCTTTTCGAGCAGCACGCAGTCGGTCCAGCCCGCCTTGGCGAGATGATAGAGCGAGGACGTGCCGACGGCGCCGCCTCCGATGATCACCACGCGCGCCGTGCTCGGCAAACCCGCCATGTTCTTCTCCAAACTTAAACTCAATAGACAGGTGGTGAAACCACCCAGATGATAACCGCGGGCTCCGCACCCGGATTGCGCCAGCGGTAGGGCTTGCCTTCGAAGCGAAAGGAGTCGCCTTCGCCAAGCCGATGCCAGACGCCTGCTATCTCGATGTCGAACAGTCCGGACGCGACATATCCGGCTTCCTCGGTCGGCCGCTGCGCCTCGGCCTTCAGCTCCGCGCCCGGCGCGAAGACCGAACGCACCATCTCGAAACTACCGCCGAGATCGGGCGACAGAAGCTCCTCCACCAGGCCGGATTCGCTTGTGCCAAGCGTGCGGCGCCGGCCGGCGCGCACAACCACGCCGCGCTCGCTTTCGACAGGCACGTCATGGCTGAAGAACAGGCTGATCGGCACGCCGAACAGTTCAGCAAAGGCTCTGAGATCGCTGAGCGACGGCGTCGACAGGCCACGCTCGACCTGGCTGACCCAGCCGACTGAACGGCCAAGCTTCAGGCCGATCTCGGCGAGCGTCAGCCCGCGCGCCCTGCGCAAGGCCCTGATGTCGCCGGCCAGCACGCGTTCGTCAGTTCCCTGTAATGTTCTTGCTGTAGGCGAAGGCAAAACGCTCACTTCATGAAAAAATCCGGTCAAATTTCATGAGAAATCAAGCTCGTGAAAAAATCAAGTGGATTTTCACGGATGCACAAGATTTGCTTGCGCGATTTTGGCGGTTCATGCAAAGGCTCGGGCAGGAACGGCGAGTGGGGACGTCCGGTCGAGACGAGGGTTAAGGGACGGCCCATGCTGAAAAACAACACCCGAAATGCGGGCGATGCCGAGATTGTCGACGAGGCAATCCTGTCGCGCCGTTCGGTGCGCGCATTTCTGCCCGACATGGTCGACGACGACACGATCCGCGCCATTCTGGCGGTTGCGGCGCGTGCTCCGTCCGGCACCAACATGCAGCCATGGAAGGTCTACGTCATCAAGGGCGAGATCAAGCAGCGGATATCGGACGCTATTCTCAATTCCGGCATTCGCGCCGAAAAAGCCGATTGGGACGAGTACCGCTACTATCCCACGCAGTTCTTCGAGCCGTATCTGACCCGCCGCCGCGCCAACGGTTTCGGCCTCTATGGCGCGCTTGGCATCGGCCGCCGCGAGGTCGACAAGATGCGCGCCCAGCACGACCGCAACTTCGTCTTCTTCGACGCACCAGTCGGCATGATCTTCACCATCGACCGCCGGCTCAACCAGGGCTCATGGATCGACTACGGCATGTTCCTGCAGAACATCATGGTCGCGGCGCGGGGCAGAGGTCTGCACACCTGTCCGCAAGCGGCCTTCGCGCCCTATCACCGGCAGATCAGGCCGGTGCTCGACATTCCGGACGAAGAGATCGTCGTCTGCGGTATGGCGCTTGGCCATGAAGACACGTCAAAACCTGAAAACACCTTCCGCACCGACCGCGTGCCGCTGGAAGAGTGGGTGACGTTCAGCGAATAGCGGCTGCCCTGGCCAATCGGCCGACATGGGCGGCATGCACTATTCCGTGTTCATCTGGGCGCCGTGGCCGCTGACATGGGCGCCGTCCTGCGGCGTCAGTTTGAGGTAGGCGAGCAACGCGCAGAGCGTGATGACGCCCTCGATCACGAACAGGATGCGGAAGTCGTCAGCGACGGCTGGACCGCCGCCAGCCAGAAACGATAGCGCCGCGGCGGCCAGGCCGACGCTGATCGCCACCGCCAGCTGCCACAGAATGTAATAGAGGGCGCTGAAGCGGGCGAGCTGCTCGGGCGCGATGTCGGAATAGGCCAGATTGCCGGTCGAAGCCCATTGGGCGGAGCGGAAGACGCCAAAGACGAAGATATAGGTCAGCACGATCCAAACCGGTGTGGTCGCCTGCATCAGGGCGAAGCCGGCGACCATGGCGGCGACGATCGGCGTGTTGAACACCAGCACGCGGCGGAAGCCGAAGCGGTTGAGGACGCGCGGCATGAAGAAGCGCATGGCCACCGAGCCGACCGCGGCGACGAAGGTCAGCGATCCCGCCTGCACCGCGCTCATGCCGAAGCCGAGCTGGAACATCAGCGGCAGCAGGAAGACGACGGAGCTGAGGCCGATCGTGTCCAGGCCGCCACCGGTCAGGAAGGAGATGCGGAAGGTGCGGATGCGCAGGAGCTTGAGATCGAGCAGCGGATTGCGCACGCGCAGGCAGTAGAACGATGCGACGGTCAGGATGACGAGCGCCAGCGCCAGTTCGCCGGCGATGATGCCGCCGGCAGCGTCCTTGGCGGCAAGCGAATCCATGCCGAAGACCAGCAGGAC
>NZ_RZQG01000040.1:0-17339 GCF_003998635.1 Mesorhizobium sp. M7D.F.Ca.US.004.03.1.1 | reverse complement strand
GTTGCAGGAGAGCCTCAGCCTCGCGGTCAAGACCGGGGCGATGAAACCGGCCGACACGCGCCAGGTGATCGTCGACACCACCGTGCAGCCGAAGAACGTCATGTTCCCGACCGACGCCAAGCTCATCCATCGGGCACGCGAACGGCTGGTGCGGCTGGCCAAGAGGACGGGTCTCCATTTGCGCCAGAGTTATGTGCGGGTCGGCAAGCTGGCGCTGATCAGCCACCAGCGCTATGCCCACGCCAAGCAGTTCAAGCGGGCCAACAAGGCGCTACGCAAGCTCAAGACCTATCTCGGCCGGACCATTCGCGACATTGGTCGCCAGATCGCCGGCGATCAGGGGCTGGACGCTGTTCAAATGGCCGCTCTACCAGGCCGCCACCGTTCTCGAGCAACGCCAGCGCCAGCGCGGCCGCAAGATCTACAGCCTGCACGCACACGAGGTGGAATGCATCGGCAAGGGCAAGGCGCATGCGCCCTACGAGTTCGGGGTGAAGGTGTCGGTGGCCACCACGCTGAAGCGCTCCAGGGGCGGCCAGTTCGCCCTGCATGCAAAAGCACTGCCCGGCAATCCCTATGACGGCCACACGCTGGCAAGCGTCATCCCCGACATGGAAAAGACCATCGGCAACGAGATCGGCCGCATCCTCGCCGACGCCGGCTATCGCGGCCACAACGCACCGCAGAGCCACAAGCTCAGGGTCTTCACCGCGGGCCAGAAACGCCGCGTCACCCCAGCCATCAAGCGCCAGATGCGACGGCGGTCGGCGGTCGAGCCCGTCATCGGCCACATCAAGAGCGAACACAGAATGGGCCGCAACTACCTCGCCGGCCAGCAGGGCGACACCCTCAACGCCATCCTGGCCGCCGCCGGCTACAACTTCTCCCTCCTGCTCAGGTGGCTGAAGGGGTTTTTGTCGCTCTTGATTGCCCTGCTTCAAATCCGGCCGAAGCCGGTCGCCGCTTAGGGCTCGGATTGTTCACGGTCGACTAGTGAGCACTCTCCAATATGTTAGGCTCTGTCGCAGTAGCGCAACAAGCTCAGTCTTTGGATGGGTGGTATGAGGATGAGACGACTGAATGTGTACAGGCTCAGTCTTTTTATCGAGGCTCTCGTTTTTGTCGTAAGCGCGTTCGGTGCGACGTGGCTTACCAGCTTTGTGAACGCGCCATGGTGGACATATGTGATTATAGCGGCCATCGCTATGGGCATGTTCGTCGCCGTGCGTGGGGTCCTTTCTGAGCCGCAACGTATGGGACTCTTGGCACACAACTCGGCAGCGACCTCTGCGTGAACCCAGACGCCTTGAAAATGTGCCCGATGCGTCCGGATTTTTGGCGGTGATCTTCATCAAATGCGATGAGCTGCAATTTCTGGCGACGGCCACGCTAAGGGCGGGCCTCCAGCACCATGTTGAACGGTGTCTCCGCGGCGCGACGCAATCGCTTGAAGCCGCCGCCGGTCACAACCTTGCGCAGCCTCGCCTCACCGGCCTGGGCTCCAAGCGCGAGCCCGACTTCCTGCGACACGGATGCGGGCGTGCACACGAAAGTGGAAGCGGCATAGTAAACGCGGCCGACGGGATTGAGGTTCGCCGCCAGATGATCATGCGCGAACGGCTCGACGATCATCCACGTGCCGTCCGGCTTGAGCGATCCGTGGACATGGGTGGCGGCGCCCGTCGGGTCGCCCATGTCGTGAAGGCAATCGAAGAATGTGACGAGGTCATAGGTTCCGGGATAGCTCTTGGCGGCCGCCACGTCGAACCGCGTGTTAACGCCGACGCCGGCTACCTCGGCCGCCTTGCGGGCGCGCTCAATCGAAGGGGCATGATAGTCGAAGCCGACGAAGCGCGAATTGGGGAAGGCCTGTGCCATGAGCACGGTCGATGCACCATGACCGCATCCAACATCCGCGACGTCCACGCCGCGTTCGAGCTTCTCGACGACGCCCTCCAAGGCCGGCAGCCAGGAGTCGATCAGATTGGCATTGTAGCCTGGACGGAAGAACCGTTCCGTACCGCGAAACAGACACGCGCTATGATCGTGCCACCCGACGCCCTTGCCGGACTGGAATGCCTGCCTCACCTTTTCTTCATCGAGCCACAGCGCGGACAGGAACTCGAATGCGCCTGCCATGAAGGCCGGGCTGTCTTCATCAGCGAACACCAGCTCTTGCTCGGCGTTGAGATAGAATTTGTCGCTCGCTTCATCGTAGTCGACGTAACCCGCCGCCGCCTGCCCGGAAAGCCATTCCCTTACGAGGCGTTCCTGGGTGCCGGTGCGTGTCGAAAGTTCGGCGGCCGTCATCTTGCCGCCTTCGCGCAATGCCTTGAACAGGCCGAGTCTGTCCCCCAGCAGGACTCCCGCGCCCGTTGCGATCGCACCGAGATCGCCGACCATTTTCCCCAAGAATGCGTCCAACTTTTCCTGATTCGCTTCAGACATCTGAATCTCCCTTTGGGTTCAATCTCTCCAGGCGACGGAGCCGTGCTCGTCATGAGGCGCCTTGAGCATCAGATGCTCGAAGACATGCAGATATCCCCGGCGGCTCATTCCGCGCTGCCGATCCTGCACCAGACCATATGGGTGACGACCGGCGCGGTGGTCGGGAATGACAGCCACCTCCATGCCGTTGAAAAGCAGGAAATCCGTCACTTTGCCCTCGTCGGTAACCGGCGGAGCCGGAGTGGTCGTCACCAGGGCAAGCCCTGTTGCAGCAGGTATCCTTGGGCAGCCTGTCAGAACATCGATGACTCCGGTTGTGGTGCCGGGGTGGGCGATCAGGGGCCAAGTGATTGTTCCGCGGCGGCTGTATGTTGTGGTAAGGTGATCATGCGAACTCTTGTTGGTCGGTCACGTGTTTTGCGGATGACCCGCATGTACTGTGCCAAATGAGAAAACCATTCAAACGCAATCCAGTAGATCTGACTGTATCCGACATTGTCGGAATTTGGACATCGCCGAACGCGAAGCGCTCGGGGCTTGTGACGATACTTGAGCGTGCTGCTTCGGAGGAGGGATGAGCCTCGAACCGGCCGCGAGGCCTTTTTCTGGCAACGGATATTCCGGCCGGGTTAGGCCGCGAGGAAAGCGACGGTGAATAAGAGGTAGAGGACCAACCGTTTTGAGCGGGTAGTTGCCGTGTTGCGCCCCCAGGCAAAGGCCAGCACCACGGAGCAGTATTTCTGGTGGCGATACTACAACGCCTTTTAGTGCCGGTTACCCGTTTTTACCCAGTTGGCCTGGTGCATTCAGAGCGAGCTCGTTGGAAACCGCTTATTGTGGCTATGAGCGAACTCGGGATGGAGGAGTGGACCCAAAAATTGGCAAAATGCCCCAGGGAGGATTACATGGGTCGCTCATTCCCCGTACTCGTTACAGGTGCGCGTCGCTTCGCAAACAGCTTGCTTTTGACTTGGCGTTTTTTGCCGTCTCGGCATCGCTCACTAATTCGGCCGCTGCCGACACCGTGAACTGGCGTCAATTCGAAGGGACCAGCATAACTTGGGCCTACGACATCCACCCCTATGCGGATGCTCTCGCTGCGCAATTTCCGGAGTTCGAGAAGCTGACCCGGCATCAAGGTCACGCCGGAACTCTACCCAGACGATTCTTACTGGAACAAGATGACGATCCAACTGACGACGAAGTCGCCAGCATGGGATGTGTTCGGCACTGGCATTCAGCCCGCGTAGGACCTCGCTCCGAGTGGCGCCCTGGAGCCGCTGGACAAATACCTGAGCGATTGGAAGCTTACCGATGCTGGATACGACTACATTACGTGGACATGATCAAGAAGTGCGCGGCTCCTTCCTTCGCGTCCGGCCGCAGCGCGATGACGATCGACTCAAATATGTTCGGCTTCTGGAACGATGTTGCGGGGAAGCCGGCATCCGGCAAGATCGCCTTCGCTCCGCCGCTGCACGCACCGAGCGCCACGAGCTTGGAGTCTGACATCTGGATCTGGGCTCTCGCCATGAACGCGGCTTCCGAAAAGAAGGGCACGGCCTGGCTGTTCATCCCGTGGGCCACCTCCAAGCAGGTGGCGCTCAAGGGTGCCCTTGCTGGCCAGCTCGTCAATCCGCCGCGCACGTCGACCTGGCAGACGACACCTGGACTAAGTACGCTTCGCAGCCCGAGTTCAACAACTTCGTTGACAGCTTCAAAAAGATACAGGACCAAGCCGCGCTGGCTTTCACACCGCGTGTCGGCTTCGGCGAAGCCATGAACGCATGGGCCGTGGCGATGCAGAAGATGGTAAACGGCGATGACGTCGAGACGACGTTGAGGGCGCTTGCCGAAGAAATCCGCACTGGCCTCTGATCAAAAGGAACAGGGCAGTACTATTGCACTGCCCTGTTCCCGCCAACGGCGGAGATCACGCCGTGTCACCCCAAGCACTTAAACCCAGCGTGCCGATGGCAGCCGAAGGACCTGGCGCGCGCGCCTCGTCCGGTTCGGCTTCGCTGGAGGGGCGTTCCATCGACTGTTTCAGCCTTGCAATCATCCAGGCGCTGGCCAAAAGCCAGATGGAGCGCCGGCTCAGGAACCGGCGCAAAAACTCGAGCCTGCCGGCGCTGATCGAGCTGGTGCTGGCGCGGCCGCTGGTGTCGGCAGGTCTGGTCGCGGCCGAGCTGAAAATTAGCCAGCGCGCTGCGCTCGGGCTGGTGCCGAACTCGGCATCCGTGAGGTGACCGGCAGGGGGCGCTACCGGGCGTGGGACCCCGTTTAGCTGCGGCGGGCTTTGGCGAAAGCGACAGCACTGATGATTTTTGCTGTACGCTCATTCTCCCTCATCTGCGCGTTGACAGAAAACCAGCAGGCGAGGGTCACAGCACGCTGTGCTCCCCGCGATTTCCGGAAAACCAATGAAAAACGACTTTGATCGATCGCGCGGGACGTATCATTCAACCATGTCGAGAACGGGCGTGACGGCACGTACACTATGGACCGAGAGAACTTTGTCTGGCGACTTTGCGCACGCTTGCAAAACTCTTCGGAAAACTTCCTTCTGTTGATCCAATGATCGTAATGAGCTGGAGTGGCATCGCCGCTCTCCTCGGTTCTTGCTCTCTCAGTTGAACTTGATGCTAGCCTGCACGAAAACGCCGTAGCGCTTTGCCTTCCAATCGTCGGCCTGCGGGGAACCACGACCGCCCATTGCCTCTTCGAAATGAGCGGTGCCGTTATTCGCCACGGCCGCAACACCGCCTCGAGCTGGACGCCATGCCCATCGCCGTCTTCGGGAATTAGCTTGATCTTGGGCGCATGTGGTGCTGCTCTTTGCCGTCGAGCCGCGTGAAGAGGAACGCCACGTCACCAGAAAGGCTGAGTCGCTCGGTGAGTTGCGTCTGCCCGGCCAAGCCGAGTCGCAGCGAATGCCAATCGTTGTCCTGGCTGAGAGGTTGACGTAGGTGGGACGGTTGGCACACAGGTTCCCCAGTTGGTCGCCTGCTGCGTGCAACCGAAAGCATCGTAGCTCTCGTGCCAGAAATTGTTGCCAACAAAAGCACCGATGCGGTAGCGCGGTGAGTTCAAGAAATTATATCCAAGATCGGCGGTGAAATAGCTGACGCCGCCCCCGCGCTGATCACTGAATGTGTTTGAGTAGCCCCCCATTTCCGTAAGAAGTCCTCGTCATGAGAAAATCCTCCCTGATGCCGCCCGCACCGAGGAGGCCTTTACGAAAATGCCAGTCGGATTGTGGACTCGAATGCGCGTCTAGATCGTCATAGGTGAGCCGCGAGACCAGTGACGTACCTTTATGATTGTAAAGTTCCTTCGATGCGTTGCCGGTACTGGCCAGTAACGTAGTCCACCCTCGAAGGAAAAGACTGAGGCCGCCGACCCGGCTACCGACGCCGACTCGCAATCACCGGCACTCGACGGCGGTTCGGAACTTCTCGGTGCCGCAGCGCCGGCCAAGCCGGACGGGCCCGGTGAAAAATTCGTCGTCGAGGGCAAGGCGCCCGCTGCTGCGCCCGGCCGCGCCGACGATTTTTCTTGGCCGCCAAGGCGGCAGCCTGCGGCCGGGGCCACAACCGAAACGACCACGGCGATCAGTCCGTAAGCTGCCCGGGGCAGCGGAAGGGCGGAAAGCGCCTTCAGGTGGCCGCACAAGTAGGGTCTCGAGACGGACTCAGCGCGGCAGCACGCTCGATCCCATCAGCGCCTCATCGATGGCGCGCGCCGCCTGGCGGCCCTCGCGGATCGCCCAGACGACCAGCGACTGGCCGCGCCGCACGTCGCCCGCCGCATAGAGCTTTTCGACGCTGGTCCTGTAGTCCCGGTCATTGGCCTCGACATTCTTCGAGCGGCGGCTGTCAATGGCGATCTTCATCTGGCCGGCCAGTTCCGACACCGGCCCGCGAGCGGCTGGCCCGGCAAAGCCGATGGCGATGAACGCGAGATCGGCGCGGATGACGAATTCGGTGCCGGCGATCGGCTTGCGCTTTTCGTCGACTTCGCAGCATTTGACCCCGGTCAGCTGGCCGTTTTCGCCGATGAATTCAAGCGTCGCCACCTGGAATTCGCGCTCGGCGCCTTCGGCCTGCGAGGATGACGTGCGCATCTTGGTCGCCCAGTATGGCCAGACCGACAGCTTGTCTTCCTTTTCCGGCGGCTGCGGCCGGATGTCGAGCTGGGTGACGCGCACCGCGCCCTGGCGGAAGGCGGTGCCGACGCAGTCGGAGGCAGTGTCGCCGCCGCCGACGACGACGACATGCTGGCCGCCGGCGAGGATCGGATGCGACGGCCACGCCACCGACTGGATCGGTTCGCCGCCGACACGCCTGTTCTGCTGCACCAGATAGGGCATCGCGTCATGCACGCCGCCGAGATCGTCGCCGGGAATGCCGGCCGCGCGCGGCGTTTCGGAACCGCCGCAATAAAGCACGGCGTCATGTTCGGCGAGCAGCTCGGCAACCGGCTTGTCGACGCCGACATTGACGCCGCAATGGAAGGTGACGCCCTCGCCCTGCATCTGCTCGATGCGCCGGTCGATATAGTGCTTCTCGATCTTGAAGTCGGGAATGCCGTAACGCATCAACCCGCCGGGCCGGCTCTCGCGCTCATAGACATGGACGTCGTGGCCGGCGCGGCCGAGCTGCTGGGCAGCCGACATGCCGGCCGGGCCGGAGCCGATGACGGCGACGCGCTTGCCGGTCTTCTTCTCCGGCGGATAGGGCCTGATATGGCCGGTCTCGTAAGCCTTGTCGGCGATCGCCTGCTCGACCGTCTTGATGGCGACGGGGATGTCCTCGAGGTTCAGCGTGCAGGCTTCCTCGCAAGGTGCGGGGCAGATGCGGCCGGTGAACTCCGGGAAATTGTTGGTCGAATGCAGGTTGCGGATCGCATTGTCCCAGTCGCCATTGTAGACGAGGTCGTTCCAGTCCGGGATCTGGTTGTGGATCGGGCAGCCCGTCGGCCCATGGCAGAACGGAATGCCGCAATCCATGCAGCGCGCGGCCTGTTTCTCGACCTCTTTGTCGGACATCGGCAGCGTGAATTCGCGGAAATGCCGGATGCGGTCGGAGGCCGGCTGGTACTTGTGCACCTGCCGGTCGATTTCGAGAAAGCCTGTTACCTTGCCCATAGTCCAGTTCCTGCTGTCCAGATGGTGCGCCTGGCGACGCCCTGCAGCTGGATCAGATGGGGCATCCCGTCCACACATGGGCCGCACCAAGTTGCCCAAAATTCGACTATGTACACTTGCCGGGCTCAAAGCTCGTGAGGGGCTCGCCATGCAGCCAGTTCTCGACTCTAATCGAAGGAGCCGGGGACTCCATCTGCAATACCACGTTGCGGTCCAAAGCTATTTCCAAAGGTTTCTGCACGAGCTGGTTTCCTCTCAGAGACGGCACACGGGTTCAGGGAGGAGCGCATCGCTCGTCTTGCCCCATTGAGTGCAGTCACAGTCACTCAGTCTCAAAAGCCATGCCAACGCGCTCAGCGCGCAGTTAGCGCCCATTGCTTCGAAAAACCTCGTCAGTGCCCAGATGTTGGTTGTAATGAACCTGACATTTGTCTGACGCTGTCAGCTTTTGGACACGCGATCACGCGCTTCGTGCCGCCAGATGGCCAGGCCGAGCCCTGTGTTGCCAGCGGTCGCTTCGATGATTGTACCGCCCCGCGCGTGCCACGCTGTTCGGCATTAACGATCATCGACAACGCAATGCGATCCTTGATCGATCCGCCGGGATTCTGGCTTTCGATCTTGACGAAGCGACGACACCTGCCGGTATCGAATCTCTTCAGTTCGACGACCGGCGTCTCCCCAATCAGATCGAGCACTGACAAATGGCGGACGCAGGCGAGAGGACGCCTTTGTCGACGGTCGGCGGAACATCTCGAGGCTCATGCGGCTGCGGTCTCCAGAATGTCGGCATAGTGCCGTTGCGCAATATCGGGATGCGAGCGCAGTCGGCTCTTCAGCAGTTGCGGAACAGGGGATTGTCGGGGTCGCTGGCGGGGCACCCGCTTCGGCAGCCAGTTCAGGCGGCAGGTCAAGAAACCGTATGTCGGCATCAAGCCGCGCGCCGAAGAAGAAGGGAATAGAAACAGTGCCCTTCGAAAGACCCAGGGCGACGGAAATCATTGCATCGGGCGAGTTCATGCGCCTGAAGCAGCGCTGGCTGCAACTGCTTCATAGCGACAGGCGGGCGGAGACTCTAGCGGGGCTTTCGCCGCTTGGTTGATTGAGGCTCTCGACGAAGCCACTAAGATTCGGCGGCCGATAATAGCTTGCTGCTCATTGGGACGCCGACCAACGCCGGGATTGAGAAAGGCAACCCTGCCCCACAAGGCGGGTGTCACACGTGCGGTGCGTCCGCTCGTCGCGCCGGATGGTCTTTGAGACCTGGGTTCACGGCTATTCAGATGCACCCCTGTCGGCTTTTCGGTGCAGGCCGCCAGGCGGCGTGTTGCAGCAGCGGTAATTAGTTTGAGAGCGTGCGAGCACGGGCTGCATAGTGAGATCATTTGCCGGCGTGGGGACCAAGGTGTGGCGCAGCCTTAGAGAACTCAACACCGAGACCGGAGCAACGGAGACGGCTCTTTCGTCGAGACAGTTTAATTGGAAGGCCGAGAAGCACCGGCTGGGTAGCGTCACGCCGCATCATTCTTTGCGGAGCTGGAGCGCGCGGGATCGCTGGAGCGGCTGGTGAAAGCGGTTGCCGGGGCGCACGCCAACAACAACACGTGAGCTGGCGCCTCGTGTGGCAAAAGGAGGGGGCGAGAGCCCATGGCCTGCAATGAAGCGATCAAGCATTGCGATCGTGGAACCAAGCTGCCTAGTCGACCATCCGGACCGCGGCCTTCAAGCCAGCTCGCCTTGGAATCGGCCTTCCAGGAATCACCGTCAAGGCCGACTCACGACCTTTTCGCCATGAGCCGCGAAGAGGGCATTCCGCCGGAAGCCGATGGCTGCCTTCTCTCGTTCATCGACGGCTATGTGGTGAGCGGCCATGTGCCGGTCGGCACGGTCAACAAGCTCTTGACCGAGCGGCCCGACATCAAAGGGCATGACGCTGCCCGGCATGCCGATGGGCTCCCCCGGCATGAGTGGCACGAAGGAAGCGCCCTTCGAGATTCTCGAAATCCGAAAGTCTGACGCGACCGGCGGCATCTACGCCACGGAATAGGAGGCTTCGATGATGGAATGCATGAGCGGCATGATGATGTTCGGCACGGGCCTGGTGTGGCTGCTTGTCGTCGTCGTGCTCGTCCTCGGGACGGCCGCGCTGATCAAATACCTGTTCTCCAGCGGCGGCAAAGGAGAAGGGCGTCGGTCCTCTTATCGATGCGTGGCCGCGGCAGGCCTCGGATTGGTCTGGACATTGCCTTGGCTCGCCAACCGGATGGCCGCGCCCCGGCCGCGGCGATAGCGCTAGGCAAGACGGTTTTAGCCAGGCGAAGGTCAGCGCGATTGGAAAGCCCGCTGCCTTCGGGACGCATGCCGGCGCCGGGACCGGCCGCGGTCGTCGGCGGCGGCTACCAGAGCGACATGCCGGGCTTCGGGAATGTCCTCACCGACGAGGAGATCCGGGCCGTTCTGGCCTTCATCAAAAGCACATGGCCCGAGCGGGAACGCGCCTATCAGGCAGATGAGCCGCCGGGAGCGGGAGCAGACACAGTGAGACCAATCCTAGCCGCGGAGCCCTCGAACGCCCCCAACCGGAATGCATTGTCCATGAAAGCGAAACCGTCGCTTGCGATTCAATTTCTGGCGCTGATCCTCGGGACCTCCGCGCTGGCCCACCATCCGGGCGCCGATCTCGACAAGATGAGGGACAGCGCGGAGAGGTTCTTCCAGGCGATCGACGAGCAGGCCGCGCCGCCTTTCGAACTGGCCGACGCGGACGGAAGGGCCGTCCGCCTTCCGATCTCTCCGACAAGATCGTGGTGCTCTACTTCATGACGAGGTAACCTTGGAAGAAGAAGGCGACGGCCACTGGCGGCAGGATGGCAAGCACGCTGGCCGCAAAAAGCGGCCCATACTCATAGAAGCGGGCCGGTTCTGTCGCAAATCGTGCTTTTGGCCACAACTGGACGCTTTCGCGCGCTTATGGACCAGCTCACATGACAGGGCTCGACGTGCCCCGGGGTGGCGCCCTACTTCCACGCTCGCACTGTCACACTCCCGCCGAAAGGCGGGTTTAGTGAGTTATGGCAGTGACTGTGCCACCAGTCCAAACGTCGAGTTTCGCGGCAACTTCGACGCTTTCCTTAGCTGACTTGCCCAAAACCAGCGCGGCCAAAGCATACTGCTTGCCGCTCCCGATGGCATAATATTCACCTTTCACGGGATCACTTGGCAGCCAATTGCCGTCCAACAATACGGCTTCCCCATTTTTGCGCACTATCAGCGCCTCAAATTCAAAATTGTCGTCGTTGCGCGGCACAGGAATATCAGAAACATCCATGCCCTTCTCAACCCAGTCTCGAACGGCCTTTGGAATACCCAAGGACGAAGAGGAAACGCCGATGAGTGTGCCGTCGCATAAGCGAAACACCTTCGTTTTCTCACCGACGGATACTGAGTCAAAACCCAAGGCTCGGCCGTCGCCAGCCATGGTTCCGTTCCTGTAAGCTATTGTTGTCATTGGCACCCTTCTATCGCTGCATCAAACTTCAGGACCTTGCGCATGTCCCCTGTGTCAAGGTCACTGACCGACGGCCTATTTGCCTGATACACGATACAGGCTGCGCTCCTTGAGTTCGCGCACGGGTGGCCGTCATCTTGCCGCCTTCGCGCAATGCCTTGAACAGGCCGAGTCTGTCCCCCAGCGGGAATGACAACCACCTCCATGTCGTTGAAACGCAGGAAATCCGTCACTTTGCCTCGTCGGTAACGGGCGGAGCCGGAGCGGTCGTCACCGGGCAAGCGCGGTCGCAGTAGGTATCCTGGGCAGCCCGTCAGACATGGATGGCTTCGGTTGTGTCATGCGACTTCTTGTTGGTCGGTCACGTGTTTCCGGATAACCAGCATGCGCTGTGCCAAATGAGAAAACCATTTAAAGTCAATCCAGCAGATCTGACTGTATTCCGACATTGTCGGAAATTGGACATCGCCGAACGCGGGCGCTCGGGGCTTGTGATGATACTTGGGCGTGCTGCTTCGGAGGAGGGATGCGCCTCGTACCGGCCGCGAAGCCTTCCTGCATTTAAGGCGCCAGATCAATTGAACGCGATGCCGGGCAGCGTCGCAGCGGCTAAGCCAGCCACTCGCATTGCTCCCTGACAGGATGGTGCCGATCCTGCTGAGATCGCATGCTGGCGCGACGTTGCTTTGCGGCCACCGTCGCGCCTGCCCGTGAACTGTTCGCGCCTGTGCTCATGCTCGCCTTGACACCCTCGATGGGTCCATCCGGGATGGTCAACCATCCGGAACATAGCGGGCAGGCGGGCATCTTCACCAGCAGTCTCTGTGTCGCTCTCGTGGCGGCAAACAAGATCGAGGCTGGCGGGGTGATGATCAACGGTCCTCGAACCATCGATTTTGATCGCGGTGGCCGTTCAGTGCGTTCAAGCACGAGGCGCCGTTAGACGGCACCGCAGCATCATAGCGAAGTGCCATGCAGGACGACTCCCTGCAGCATCGTCTCGCGCAGCCAAACACTTGCCGGATCACTGTTGTGAACGGCCGGGCGTTTGACGGCCTGTGACGCGAAAAGGCAACGGAAGATCTAGCATTTATGGGGGAAATGTTTTTTCGGAGTGCTTGACCCGCAGGAAGGGCAGGGCATGACTGCCTATCGCCCGACCCGGCAAGGCCGCACTCATGACCGGCTGGGCTCGGTTAATCCTGCATGCCGCGCCCATGAGGTTACTTGTCCGGAGTGCGTCGAGCACAACGAGGAGATGTAGTTCACGATCTTTGAAAAGCGTGGTCAACCATCCAAAGTGTGGATGCCTTTCATCGAAACAAACGATTTCATCAATGTTCTGGAATCCTGCATGGGCAGAAGCACCTGATGGACACCGATGCCCCCACTGCCTCATGGCGTGGCGAGCGTCTTAAGAAACCGCCCGAAAGGAGATTTTTCATGCGCTCTACCGGGCAGTGGAGTGCTGGGAAAGGGAGTTGCAACTGACCGGCCATGTCAAACTGTCCGACTTCTTCCGAGCCTATGGACAGACCGGGAGACGCGCACGTGTAGCGGCTCACATCGTCATACTGCACCTACGCCACACACCGGCCGGACCTGATCCGGCTTTATGAGCATTGGGTTTTGTCAGTTGCCCAAGCGTGATGGCTTTCGCGACGCGGCGCGCCTCAGGAACTGAGCCGCGTCCAGGTCGAAACGCGGGAAAGAAAGACAGGAAACAGAATGGCCGATCAATTCGCAACGGACGTCATTGCCCTGATCAAGAAACGCGCCGAGTCGGAGAGCGGTGAGGGAATGCCTGCGTCATTCGTCGGCGAGATAACAATCGCCACGGAACTGGACGCGCTCGGGTTCGATTCGCTGGGTTTGGCGGACGTCCTCTGGGATGTGGAGCAGGCCTACGGCATCAAGATCGACATGAACACGGCCGATGCCTGGTCCAATCTCAAGAATGTCGGCGACGTCGTGGAAGCCGTCCGCGGCTTGCTTGCGAAGGAGGCTTGAATGGACAGGCGCGTCGTTATCACCGGAGTGGGCGGCCTGTGCGGACTGGGCACCGAGGCCGCCTCTATGTGGAAAGAGATGCGCGAAGGCCGCTCCGCCATCGGCCCGATCGCCAATTCCGAGCTTCATGACCTGGAGGGCATGACCGGCGCTGAGATCAAGGCGCTGCCCCAGCACGACATCGATCGCAAGCAGCTCGTCTCCATGGCCCGCTTCAGCTTGCTCGCCGTGCTTGCAGCGCGCGAAGCCATGCGGCAGGCCGGACTTTCCTGCGACGAGGGGAATGCCCATCGCTTCGGCGCGACAGTGGGCGTCGGATTTACCGGTTCGTACGCAACAGAACAAACTTACCGCTCACTGCTTTTGGGTAGCGCAATCCGTGCTGAACTCTTCACTGGAGTAAAGGTGATGCCCAGCGCCGCTTCCGTCCATCTTAGCTTGAGCCTCGGCTTGCGCGGGCCGGTCTTCGGGGTGACCTCCGCATGTGCCTCGGCCAACCATGCGATCGCCTCGGCGGTGGACCAGATCAAGCTGGGCCGGGCCGACGTAATGGTTTCCGGGGGCAGCGACGCACCCTTCGCATGGGGCGTGCTGAAAGCATGGGAAGCAATGCGCGTGCTTTCACCCGATACCTGCCGGCCCTTCTCCGCCGATAGGAAGGGCCTGGTGCTGGGCGAGGGTGCGGGCATGGCCGTGCTGGAAAGCTACGAGCATGCCACGAGGCGTGGTGCCACAATTCTTGCCGAGATCGCCGGCGTCGGCCTTTCCGCCGATGCCTTCCACATTGCCGCGCCATCTGTCGAGGGGCCAGCGTCGGCGATGCGCGCCTGCCTTGCCGATGCCGGGCTGAATGCCGAGGACGTCGACTACCTCAACGCGCACGGCACCGGTACCAAGAGCAATGATCAGACTGAAACGGCGGCGATCAAGCGTGTGTTTGGAAACCACGCTTATTCGATGTCCATCTCTTCCACCAAGTCCACGCACGCGCATTGCCTCGGCGCAGCGAGCGCGCTTGAAATGATCGCCTGCGTGATGGCAATCCAAGAGGACGTCGTGCCGCCGACCGCCAACTATCGCGAGCCAGATCCCGCTTGCGACCTCGACATCACACCCAATGTGCCGCGCGAGCGCAAGGTGCGCGTCGCCATGAGCAACGCCTTCGCCATGGGCGGTACGAACGCAGTTCTGGCATTCAGGCAGGTGTAGAAGCCATGCAAGACGCCTCATTTGAGGTCACCTGTCGTATCTAGCTGCTTGCCGGACCACTATGTAAAGCGAGCGCTATTGGCTGCCTCTGCGATGCGGGAATTGGCAGCGGACGTCTCTCGATCAAACAGGCATCTTGCTTGTAGAATTCTTTTAATCGTGAAGCGGCGCGAGTGCGCTATCCGTTGAGGTGAGCAAGGCCGGCGCCCTGGGTGAGCGCTGGTGTCGGGTGGTGGAAAGTACAGGGGGAGCTGTGTGGCCCCTCTTTCTCGGCCTCGACGATGTGCGAAGGAGCCTGCGCGGCGAACGGGCCAACGCCCCAGGCTCAGAACCTGGGCGAACCTAACTCCCGCCAAAGGACAGCCCAGAGCTGGATACACGAAAGAGATACTGAACCCGCGAATCAGATTCTGATCAATCGTCGTGTCTGAGCTCCACTCGGCTCTTACGGAGATAATCGCGCGGCCCGGCAACGGCCGCGCGTGCCGCGGGCGTGAGCTTTGCGCTTCGTCAGAAGTGCCTCGAGCGTGACGACGATAATTGACCAGCCATATGGAACGCATTCGCCCAGTTATCCAAAGCGTGGATACCTTTCATCTAAACAAAGGATTTTACCGTTTTTGCTGCAGGTCCCATAGAAGCGCTTCAAGTTGGAAAGATAGGTAGTTCCGATGGTTGCGTTGGATCTGAGGAGCATCATCTGGTGTGCGGGGCGTACAAAGTCAGTCGCATCTGCATTGCGGCTTGGTCTTTCGGCGGTCCCCACAAGTTACGCCCCGTTGGCGCGACGCCAATTATTTAATCAATGCTTGGACATTTATCTCAACCAGACAGCTACAAGGTGAGGTCTTCCATGCGTCCGAATGTCGAGTGGAAGTTGTGCTGGGAAAATGAGCTGCAACTGGCCGACCATGTCGAACTCTCCGACTTTTTTCGAAAGACCTATGGACGGACTGGCGCCTTCAACGCGGAGCCATTCGAAGGCGGCCGCAGTTGGGCCGGCGCGAGGCCGGAATTCCGCGCAATCGGCTACGACGCGCATGGGGTAGCGGCTCACATCGGCATGCTGCGGCGCTTCATCAAAGTTGGCGAGGTCGACTTGATCGTCGCTGAATTGGGCCTGTACGCGGTTCGTCCGGATCTTGAAGGGCTCGGAATCGGTTTTTCGATGCGCGTGGCGTACCCAGTGCTCCATCAGTTGGGTGTTCCATTCGCTTTCGGCACGGTTCGGCACGCGCTGCGAAACCATGTCGAAAGATTCTGCAGAGCCGGCCTCGCGAACATTGTGTCGGGCGTTCGCGTACGGTCGACCCGTCCAGATGTGCATCCCGACCTGCCGCCCACGCGCCTGGAAGACGTACTCGTGTTGGTTTCGCCGATCGGACGCTCGATGGACGAGTGGCCGTCTGGTACCCTGATCGACCGGAACGGTCCGGAACTATGAAGCCTCTGGACTACATATGCGAAGGGCAGAGTGACAATGCCGATCGCATTGCAGAGCGCAGCGTCTATCTGACGTTTGACGACGGTCCCAATTCATTTTTCACACCGCAGATACTCAATGTGCTGGCGCAACATCAGGTGCCGGCGACCTTCTTCGTTGTTGGGGCCTACGCGGCCGACGAGCCGGAACTCGTTCGCCGAATTATTACAGACGGCCACGGTATAGCCAACCACACGATGACTCATCCGGACCTAGCTAAATGCGGGTCCGTCGAAGTCGACTGCCAGATAGTTGAGGCAAACAGAGTCATAGGGATGGCTTGCCCGCAGGCCATGGTTCGGTACTTTCGTGCACCCTATGGCATCTGGACCGAAGAAGTAATCGCTGCATTAGCGGGTGAGGCATTGGCGCCCGTCCATTGGTCCATTGATCCACGCGACTGGTCTCGCCCCGGCGTTGACGCCATCGTCGACAGAGTGCTCGCCGATATCCGGCCGGGCGCAATCGTGCTGTTGCACGACGGGTGCGCTCCCGACGAATTGCAACCAGGCAATCAAGCCAGTCTGCGCGACCAGACGGTGACAGCGTTGTCACGCCTAATTCCAGAATTGCACGGCCGCGGATTTGTAATCCGATCACTTCCTCAACATCCCTGAACAAACAGAGATCCTATGGACCTTCTCACCACAGCCAGTACTGTTGCCGTTTCGTCTTATGCGGTGCTCTCGACTGTTTACAGAGGCATGCAAGCGGTCTACTCCCAACCGGAAAATGTTACGCCGCCGTCGGAAAGCTTGTTCGGATCCGACCGTTGGCCGAGCGTGGATGTCATTATCCCCTGCTACAATGAGGACCCGCGCACACTCGCGGCGTGTTTAGCTTCCATTGCAAATCAAGATTACTCCGGAACATTTCAGGTCTATCTGGTTGACGACGGTTCTGGAAATCGTAATGCCGTCATCCCGGTACATCACGCCTACGAGGGCGACCCGAGATTCAATTTCATTCTGCTCCGCGAAAATGTTGGCAAACGCAAGGCGCAGATCGCCGCCATCCGCCGCTCATCTGGAGATTTCGTGCTCAGCGTCGACTCTGACACGACACTTGCGTCCGACGTCATCACGAAGCTTGCAGTAAAAATGCGGGATTCCATGGTCGGAGCGGCCATGGGCCAGCTGACGGCATACAACCGCAGCGACACTTGGTTGACCCGATTGATCGATATGGAATACTGGCTGGCTTGCAATGAGGAGCGCGCGGCGCAAGGTCGCTTTGGTGCGGTCATGTGCTGCTGCGGCCCATGTGCAATGTACCGCCGGTCTTGTCTCCTTTCTCTGCTGGATCAATACGAGACGCAGCTGTTCAGGGGGAAACCAAGCGACTTCGGTGAAGACCGTCATCTTACGATCCTCATGCTGAAAGCAGGCTTTCGAACCGAGTACGTTCCAGGTGCCGTCGCGGCGACAGTCGTTCCGGACAAGATGGGACCTTATTTGCGCCAACAACTCCGCTGGGCACGAAGCACTTTCCGGGACACGATGCTTGCGCGAGGTCTACTGCGTGGCCTGGAT
>NZ_RZQG01000409.1:0-5210 GCF_003998635.1 Mesorhizobium sp. M7D.F.Ca.US.004.03.1.1 | reverse complement strand
GCCTTGTTCAGCACCCAGGCGAGCATGAAATAGGGCGACGTGCCCGGTGCCGAGGACGCGACATTCTTGCCCTTGAGATCGGCGACGGTCTTGATGTCGTTGCGGGCGACGATGCCGTCGGCGCCATAGGATTTGTCAAGCTGGAATATCTGCTTGGTGGTGACGCCACTGGTGTTCCACACCAGCCAGGTCTCGACCGTGGTGGCCGCGCATTGCAGGTCGCCGCTGGCGATGGCGAGCGGCCGGCTCGCCTGCGGCACCTTCTTCAAGGTCACGTCGAGGCCGTGCTTCTCGAAGATGCCCGCCTGCTTGGCAAGCGTCAGCGGCGCGAAGCCGGTCCAGCCGCTGATGCCGATGGTGACTGAAGTGGCGGCCATCGCCGGTGCGGACAAGCCGGCGGCAAGTGTCAATGTTGCAGCAAGAACGGCGATCCTGGTCATGTCAGTTCCCCTTTTGTTTTCGCTGAGGAAACTGTCTCACAGACGCCAGTCAGCTTGTCAATGAACAGCTTGGTGAGGCACCCGGCCGGCCCGGCCGGTGAAGGCAGCTCGATCGGCGGCCCGTCCCGAAAACGGGTGCGTGCTGTCAGAAACCCAACATGGCCTTCAGTAGTCGTTGCAATAGCACTCCGCCGAAGAGATGCGGTCGTTCCAGTCGCTGCCACCAAAATCGCGGATCCTGCGCCTGATCTCGATGGAACGGCCGCCCATCCGGGAGTCCTCATAGGCAACGAGCGTGCAGCCGCGGCGCACGATCACCGACGACACACGGTCGTTCCAGAACTGGCCGCCACGAAAGTTTACGGAATCGTCAGGCCCCATACCGATGGACCGCCCGCGAAAATTCGCGTGCTCGAACATCATGCAGGCGGGCTCGTCATTGTATTGGGCGCTGGCGACGTCGGCAAAAAGCACGGACGCGACAGCAGTCAAGATGGCTAGACGTTTCATCTGATGTTTCCTCGGTTTTGACCGCGGCCCCCTCCGGTTGGATAGCGCGGTCCGGCCCTTTTGCCAATGCTTCGGCCGCCTAATGCATGTCGCCCAAAAGTGGCCCCGGTTTTGGGAGAACGACATGCATAAAAACAAAGAGCTAAAGCGCGTCGCCTGAATCCGTTCAAACGTGACGCGCTTTAGCGGCTGTCGAACATCCAGCTGCGGTTGCGCCACATTTTCTCGCCGACCAGGCAGTCGGTGGCGGGCCTGTCCTGCGCCAATACAACTGGCGGATGCGCGGCTTCTTCCGCCGCCCATTGCGGCGAGGCCGGACCGGCGAGTTCCAGCACCAGCTTGCGGCGGATGGCTTCGGGAAACTGCGTCCAATCGTTGACCGGGATCATGAAGGCTCCCGGACCACCAATGACGCAGTCGCTGTAGTAGCGATCGAGATTATTGACGTCGTAGGCGCCGGAAAAACCGCCTCGGGTCATCAGCGGCAGACCGTTGATGACGATGCCTTGCTTGATCAGCCCATCGCGGGTGAGGTTGACCGGCGCGCCCTGGTTGTTGGGACCGTCGCCCGAAATGTCGATGACCCGCTTCGTTCCCTGGTAGCCGCTTTCGGCGAACAGGTCGTTGCCGAACTCGAGCGCGCCGGAGATCGAGGTGCGTCGCGCGCTGTTGGGCGGCTGCGCGGACAATTGCGCAACCACGCGCTCCGCATCGGTGCGGCTGGCGATCACCGTCCACGGCACAATGACACGCTGCCAGGTGGTGCCGGCCCATTCGACATAGGTGACGGCGATCTTGCCATAGGCGCCATCGGCAATGGCCTGCAGCACATTGTCGTGCGTCAAGGCGGCTGCGTAGCCGTGACGCTGGATCTCGAGCTCCTCCGGCGACATCGACAGCGAAACGTCGACGGCCAGCACCAACTCGACATCGACAGGCTCATCCGCGAGGGACACTGGCGCCAGCCAGAGCGTCAGCGCGAACGCGGCGCAGCCTGAAAGGAAATGTCTTGCGCACACAAAAGCAGACATGCCGCAAGGGTAGGCGAAAACAGCGTGTTTAAAAAGAGAAAAGCCCGGCCGATGCCAGGCTTTTGCTTCGTGCCTTTTGCGCCTGCGAGCACTCAGCTGCGCGGCTTCAAATTCTCCGGATCATAGAGCGGCTTGTAGCCGACAGCGGCCACTTCGACGGGATAGGTTTCGCCAAAATACTCGATGGTGAGCTTGCGGCCTTCCTGCGCGTACGCCCACGGCAGATAGGCAAGGCCGATGTTCTTGCCTATGGTCGGGCCGTACGCCATCGATGTGGTGAAGGACCGGCGGCCGAGTTCGTCGACCAGCGTCTCGCCGGTCTTCGGGTCCATCACCGGCATGGTACCGACGGGATAACGGGCAACGCCTTTTGAATCGACGTTTTCGGTCATCACCAGCGTACACAGCATGGCCGGCTGGTGCTCGCGGGCACGGAACTCGACATGCCTGGCCTTGCCGCAAAAGTCGTTCTCTTTGACCTTCGGACGGGCGAGATCCGCTTCGAGCAGATTGTACTCGGTCAAAAGGTCGGCGTTCTGCAGCCGCAGGCTCTTTTCCATGCGGCGCGTGTTGGCATAGGTCTCGACGCCGAAGGGCATGACGCCGGTCGAGCGCAAGGCATCCCAGACGGCCAGGCCGTCCTCGTAGCGCATGTGCAGCTCCCAGCCCTGCTCGCCGACATAGGAGATGCGGAAAGCAGTGACGTCCTTGCCGCCGATCCTGACCGGCTTGATCGCCGCGAACGGGAAGTTCTCGAGCGAAAGACCGTCCGGATTCTCGACCACCTTCTGCAAGGTCGCTCGGGCGTTCGGCCCCCAGATGCCGACGGTGACATACTTCTCGGTCACGTCGGTGATGGTGACATCAAAACCTTTGTCCTGCGCCGTGCGGCGCATGTACTGGAAGTCGCGTGGGCCGGCGTCCGCCCCGTCGATCAAACGACAGTGGTCGGCCATGCGGATGACGGTAAAGTCGGCGCGCACCATGCCTTCCTCGTCGAGGAAGTGGGTGTAGATGCCCTTGCCGATGTTGTTGTCGCCGCCGATCTTGGCCGCGCACAGCCATTCCAGCAGCGCGACATGGTCGGGACCTTCGATGTCGTACATGGCGAAATGCGACAGGTTGACGATGCCGCAATCCTCGCTCATGGCGAGATGTTCGGCATTGGAGACGCGCCAGAAATGGCGGTTGTCCCACTCGTTCTCACGCGCGGGCACCCGGTTGCCGTATTTCTCCAAGAGGTGCTCGTTGGCGGCGTAGCCATGGGCACGCTCCCAGCCGCCCAGCTCCATGAAATAGCCCCCGAGTTCCTTCTCGCGCTCCCAGAACGGCGAGCGCCGGATGTTGCGGGCTTTGGAGAAGGGTTCGCGCGGATGCACCGCCGGATTATAGACCTTCATCGCCGTCTCGGTGCAGCGATCCCAGATGAACTGCTCCTTCGTCTGGTGCGGATAGAAGCGCGCATAGTCGATGGCGTGATGATCGATCGCGGTGCGGCCGTCGGTCATCCAGTCGGCGATGAGCTTGCCCATGCCCGGGCCATCCTTGACCCAGATGGCGACGGCATACCACAGGCCTCGCACCTTCTGGCTTTCGCCCATCGACGGGCCGCCGTCGGCCGTCACCTGCAGCAAGCCGTTGAAGGAATGGCTTTCATTATAGCCGAGTTCGCCGAGGATCGGCGTCAGTTCCATGGCACGTTCGAGCGGCGCCAGGATCTGCTCCATGTCGAGATCGCGCTGCGAAGGCGAAAGCCGCGCCTGGTCCTTCTCCAAGAGGTCGCGCGGATGGCAAAGGCGCGGATTGGTCTCTTCATAATAACCCCATTCGATCTGCCCGCCCTCGGCGGTCTTGGGGTCGCCTGTGTCGCGCATATAGGCCGAGTTGCCCTGGTCGCGCAGCAGCGGCCAGCCGATCTCCTTGCCGGTGCCGGCGAACTCATTGTAGGGGCCAAAGAAGGTCAGCGGATGGTCGATCGGCATGACCGGCAGGTCTTCGCCGACCATCTCCGCGATCAGCCGGCCCCAAATGCCGGTGCAGACGACGACATAGTCTGCCTCGATGGTGCCGCGATCGGTCACCACGCCGGTGATACGGCCGTCCTTGACGACGAGCGACCTGGCCGATGTGTTGGCGAAGGATTTGAGCTTGCCCGAGGCTTCCGCCTGGTCGACCAGCTTGCCGGCGACGGTCTGCGAGCGCGGAATGACGAGACCAGCATCGGGATCCCACAGGCCGCCCTGCACCATCGTTTCTTCGATCAGCGGAAATTTTTCCTTGATCTCTGCCGGTTCGATCAGCCGGGCGCGCGTGCCAAACGCCTTGGCCGAGGCGATCTTGCGCTTGATCTCTTCCATGCGGCTGTCGTCGCCGACGCGCGCGACTTCGAGGCCGCCTATGCGCGCGTAGTGGCCCATCTTTTCGTAGAAATCGATGGAGTAGAGCGTCGTCCAGCACGACAGGAAATCATGGCTGGTCGTGTAGCAGAAGTCGGAGGCGTGCGCGGTCGAGCCGATATCGGTCGGGATGCCTGATTTGTCGATGCCGACGATATCGTCCCAGCCACGTTCGATCAGATGATGCGCGATCGATGCGCCCACAATACCGCCCAGGCCGACGATGACGACCTTCGCCTTTTTCGGAAACTCTGCCATTGCCCGCGACTCCAAAGTGATAAAGCGGGCGGACTATAGGGCCGAGCGGCAGGACGATTGAAGCCTGTTTGCGACATTGGCAAAAAGCCGAGCGACCAGACGGCCGAATGGTTCACACCGGGCGCCTTGTGCGGCTCTCTTTTCGCTGGATCAGCTCAGGCGAAGGCCCAGACGTCCTCGGCCTGGAAGCCGACCTGGTAGCCCGCCGTCTTCAGCTTGACCACGACCTGGCCGATCTCCGGGGCGGGCAGCGCGCCGACCTCGACCTTGATCATGCCGGGGCGGTAGCGCTTGAGGTCGAGCTGTTCGAAGACGATCCAGTCGGCGCCCTCGCAATCGACGAGGAAGGCGTCGATATGGGTGATGCCGTTGCGATCGAGCAGCGTCTGCAGGGTCTCGGATGGCACCTCGATGTCCCTGAGATGTGGTGCGAACTTGTTGAAATTGGTGTCGGCCTCGCCCCAGGCATTCTTGCCCGACATCAGATTGGTGTCGGTGACCGACGAGCAGCCGATGAACTCGATCGGCAGCGTGCCGGCCTCGAGTGCGGCGGCATCGAAGGTATGGACGGTGAT
>NZ_RZQG01000408.1:0-5219 GCF_003998635.1 Mesorhizobium sp. M7D.F.Ca.US.004.03.1.1 | reverse complement strand
AGATAGATGTGCTCCGGCGCCGTGCGGATGAGATTGGCGGCAATGACGGGCGCCGTCGCAGGCCTGGCTCCGCCGGCGATGCCGCGACTTGTCCCGATCGGCCGGCCGGACAACGCGGCTGGCACAATGACGGCGGTGGCTTCGGGATCGAGACGTGGCTGGACGCGGTCGGCCTTCGGGCTGGTCCTGACGCGATCTTCGGGCTTCGATGGGGGAACCGCAACCCGCTGGCCGGCCAGACCATCAAGGCCGTCAGCGGAGTGCTGCATGGCCAGGAGGGCACCGACCGCATCGCGAGATTTGGCTGCTTCCGGCTGGCGCGCCGGGCTTGTCCGGCTTTCCGGCCGCCATGTCGGCAAAGGGATGTTGAGCGCCACCATGTCCGGCGCGGCGCTCGCGGCAGCGGCATCCGCCTTGCCCGTGGAAATTTCGGCATTGGCGGCTGCCGGCTTGGCATCGGCCAGTTCGGCCCGTGCCGTGGACGCATCGGCGTTTGCCAACGGTGCGGTTTGCGGGGTCGGAACGGGTGCCGCAAGCTCGGTGCGCGATGCGAAGGCGGGCAGCGGCACCGAGCCCGGCGCCATGGCCGTGACGATCGCTTCAGGCGTCTTCCCCTTCTGTCCAACTGGCGGTTCCTCGCCTGGATCGCTGGCAGCCATCTGGATGTCCGCCCGCTGGGCATCCTGCGGCGGCACGATAGCGATGCCGGCAGGCCTGGGTTCAACCGATCTGGCCGGCTTGCGTGGTGCCGGCACCGCCTCCGCGACATCATCCGACTCGTCTCCGCCACCCAGAAGCGTCGCCAGCAGGCCGCGCGGCCTGCGTTGGCCGCCGTCGACGCTTGCCAGTTCGATGTTGGGCGTGCCGGCGCCCTTGCGCGATTTGTAGGCGGCAAACGCCTGCTCGTAGCCGGGCAGCGGTTTGCCGTCGCTCGGCACATGCAGTGTGTTGCCGTTGGGAAATACCCTGGCAAGTTCCTGGCGGCTGATGCCCGGCCAGTGCCGCACATTGCCGACATCCATATGTATGAAAGGCGAACCGGAGGTCGGGTAATAGCCGACGCCGCCGCCCTGCATCTTGAGGCCGATGTCGCGCAGCTTCTTCAGCGGCACATCCGGCAGGAAGAAATCCATCGCGCGGCCAACCATGTGCTGGCTTTCCCGGGCCACGCCCTTCGAGCGGCTGCGCAGCATTGCGTTCGTCGCCGGCGAACGATAGGCGCTGACCACATGGATATAGGCCCTTGAGCCGCTGGCACGATAGGCCTGCCAGACAAGATCGAGCAGGCGAGGATCCATCTTCGTCGGTTCGTTGCGACGCCAGTCGCGCAGCATGAGATTGATCCTCTTCAATCCCGCCGGATCGTAACGCCCATTGCGCTTGAAGACGATTTCAGCCTTCTCGCCGGTATGGAGATGTTGAATCCTCAGAGCCCGCGTCTCCGCGAACGCGCTGGTGACGCACAGGCAAAGGAACGCTGCCATGATGACCGGCAGCAATGTCCAACGATGGGAGGCGTCGGGCGCGTTTTGCTCGCTTTCAATCACGTTCATGCCTTGCACATTCTTTTGTTTCGGGCGGTTTGAGGTCTCCGCCCAGATGAAGAGGCTTTCGGCCTCTAACCGACAGAGCATGGCCTTGACCGGCGCAGGCGCGCATCCATGCCGAAAACACGTCATGTCGATGAACAGCATCTTGGTTAATGAATCGTGTCGGGTGCCGAGAATGCGCTTCGGCTGGAGGTTGCCCTGGCAACTCTTTTCTGGAGCAATGCACTGCTGATCAGGTCTGCCGGCACGATCGCCGCGCCGCCCACGCAGATGCAGAGGACGAAGGGGGCTAACAAGGATGATGGTTGGAAACTGGTGCTGCGAGAGAGGATTGAACTCTCGACCTCTCCCTTACCAAGGGAGTGCTCTACCACTGAGCTACCGCAGCCGCTGATGGCGGGGCTTCTGCCATATCGAACCGGCAAGCGCAAGGCCAAGTGCAACGCTTCTGTGAAAGGCTTTGCCGGATAGCTTTTAATGACATGGCGGCGCCACAATGTTGGCTATCCCTGAATGGCGAGCTGGCTGGTCGCCAGCCAGGGCGGGACGATGAACGACAAGGTAATTCCACTGAAAAAGGATGGTCCAGCGAAAAAGGGCGGTACCAACCGCAAGGATCGGCTGGCCGAGCAATTGCGCGCCAATCTGCAGAAGCGCAAGGCGCAGTCGCGCTCGCGCCGCACCGGAGAAGCCGACCAGCGACCGGACGGGCTCGCTGCTTCGAAGGAAATGCGGAAAGATTAACTCAAATCGGCCACTCTTGGTTCGGATAGCAGGAAATCCTATTTCTTGAACCAAGCCGGCCAATGGTCTAGACGGGCCGCTACTCAAACGATTGAACCGGCCTTTTTGGCCGAGAGGGACGTTCTTCCATGGATCGCATCAGAATTGTCGGGGGCAACAAGCTCTCCGGAAGTATTCCGATCTCGGGCGCGAAAAACGCAGCGCTGCCCCTGATGATCGCCTCGCTTTTGACCGACGACACGCTGACGCTGGAAAACGTCCCGCATCTGGCCGATGTCGAGCAGCTGATCCGCATTCTGGGCAATCACGGCGTCGATTATTCGGTCAATGGCCGCCGCGAGAAGCAGAATGAGGGCTATTCGCGCACCATCAACTTCTCCGCCCGCAACATCGTCGACACGACGGCCCCTTACGAGCTGGTGTCGAAGATGCGCGCATCGTTCTGGGTGATCGGCCCGCTGCTGGCCCGCATGGGCGAAGCCAAGGTGTCGCTGCCGGGTGGTTGCGCCATCGGCACGCGCCCGGTCGATCTGTTCCTCGAAGGCCTGCAAGCGCTGGGCGCCGATATCGACGTCGACACCGGCTATGTCATCGCCAAGACCCGGAATGGCCGCCTTGTCGGCAACCGCTACATCTTCCCGAAAGTCTCGGTCGGAGCCACCCATGTGCTGATGATGGCGGCGGCGCTGGCCAAGGGCGAGACGGTGCTGGAAAATGCCGCCTGCGAGCCGGAAATCGTCAACCTCGCCGAATGCCTCAATGCCATGGGCGCGAAGATTTATGGCGCCGGCACGCCAACCATCACCATCGACGGCGTCGAATCGCTGTCGGGTGCGCGCGTGCGTGTCATCCCCGACCGCATCGAGACCGGCACCTATGCCATGGCCGTTGCCATGACCGGCGGCGATGTCGTGCTCGAAGGCGCGCGGCCGGAGCTGCTGCAGACAGCACTGGACGTGATCGCCCAGACCGGCGCCGAAATCACGCCAACCAATTCCGGCATTCGCGTAAAGCGCAACGGCGCCGGTATTTCGCCGGTCGACGTGACGACCGCACCCTTCCCGGCCTTCCCGACCGATTTACAGGCGCAGTTCATGGGCCTGATGACGATGGCCAAGGGCAAGTCGCGCATCACCGAGACGATTTTCGAAAACCGCTTCATGCATGTGCAGGAGCTGGCGCGGCTCGGCGCCCACATCACGCTTTCGGGCCAGACGGCGATCGTCGACGGCGTGCCGAAGCTGAAGGGCGCGCCGGTCATGGCGACCGATCTTCGTGCCTCCGTGTCGCTGGTCATTGCCGGCCTGGCGGCGGAAGGCGAAACCACGGTCAACCGGGTCTACCATCTCGACCGCGGCTTCGAGCGGCTGGAAGAAAAGCTGTCCAACTGCGGCGCGGTGATCGAGCGGATTTCGGCGTAGCTCGCGACCTCGGCTCCTCTCCAGCAACGGCAGGAGATTGGCGAAATCCTTTACGGCAGCGTCCTTCTCCCCGTCACTATACGGGGAGAAGTGCCCGGTAGGGCGATGGGGGGCAGCACAGACCTGCAGCTGCTGGCGCGGTTGCACGGATCGCCAAGACCGCCTAACAGAAGGCTGAACAATCAACCTTCAGGTGCGAAATCCGTATGACCGCCCTTAAGCTTATCGCACTCGACGACCAGGACCTGAGCATTGTTTCGGCCCATGTCCAGGACGCCGTACTGAAAGTCAGCGACCTCGAATTCCTGCCTGCGGCCAAGCGTTTCCTGCTGACCATGAACCGTTTTGTCTGGGAGGCGAAATCCGGCCTGTTTCGCCAGCACAATGAGCGGCGGCAGGCCGTGCTGCATTTCGACCGGGTGCTCGGCGCCAAGACCAGTGGCATTGACCGCGACAAGCCGAATGAGGTCCTATCACTGCTGGCGATCAGCTTCATCGAGATCAGCAAGCCGGCCGGCATCGTCGAGCTGATCTTTGCGGGCGGCGGCACGATCATGCTCGATGTCGAATGCATCGAGGCCCGCCTTGCCGATATCGGCGGGGCGTGGGAAGCCACCTCGCGCCCGATCCACAAGGCCTGAGCGTCCGATGGCCATCACGCTTCGTCAGTCCGACGCCGATTTCGAGCAGCGTTTCGCCGCCTTCCTGCTGACCAAGCGGGAAGTGTCGGCCGATGTCGATGCCGCGGTCCGCGATATTATCGCGCGCGTGCGCGCCGAAGGAGACGCGGCGCTGATCGACTATTCGCAGAAGTTCGATCGCGCCGATCTGGCTGGGCTAGGCATCGCCGTCTCGAAGGACGACATCGCGCAGGCTTACAAGGCCGCCGACCCAAAGACGATCGAGGCGCTGGAATTCGCGCGCGACCGCATCCGCTCCCATCACGAGCGGCAGCGGCCGAAGGACGACCGCTATACGGATGCCGCTGGCGTCGAACTCGGCTGGCGCTGGACGGCGGTCGAGGCGGTCGGGCTCTATGTGCCGGGCGGCACGGCGAGCTATCCAAGCTCGGTGCTGATGAACGCTGTCCCGGCCAGGGTGGCCGGCGTCGAGCGCATCGTCATGGTCGTGCCGGCGCCGGGCGGCATCATCAATCCACTGGTGCTGGTGGCCGCCGATATATCAGGCGTGTCGGAAATCTACCGCGTCGGCGGCGCGCAGGCGATCGCAGCTCTTGCCTACGGAACCGAGACGATCAGGCCAGTCGCCAAGATCGTCGGCCCGGGCAATGCTTATGTCGCGGCGGCCAAGCGCCAGGTGTTCGGCACCGTCGGCATCGACATGATCGCCGGGCCGTCGGAAGTGCTCGTCGTGGCCGACGGCAGCAACGATCCGGACTGGATCGCCGCCGATCTGCTGGCCCAGGCCGAGCACGACACATCGGCGCAGTCGATCCTGGTCACCGACGATCCGGCCTTCGGCATCGCTGTCGAACAGGCGGTCG
>NZ_RZQG01000407.1:0-5220 GCF_003998635.1 Mesorhizobium sp. M7D.F.Ca.US.004.03.1.1 | reverse complement strand
CATCGATGACCAGGACATCGCGCGTGGTGAGCAGATCCCTGCCCCGTCCCCAGCTGTGCTCCATACTGGCGATGGTGCGTGACGGGATGCCTGAACCGCTTTCGAGATTCTCAGCGGCAATGCCTGAGAGTGCGGCGCCTTGAACCTCGTAGCCCGCCGCTGCCCATGCCTGGCGCGCAACGCCCAGCATGGCGCTCTTGCCGGTTCCGGCAAAGCCGACAACGACACCAAGACCGCGGCTATTCGTGATGTGATCCAGTGCATCACTTTGCTCGCCTGACAGGACAAGCCCGCGTTGCGCAGCCCGCGCCAGCGCTGCCTCGCGATGTACGTTACTCACCGAATGATGCTCCTCCCCGGCCATGTGTTCCGCAGCGCGATGCAGGCGCTGTTCGGTGTCGATCATCTGCAGGGTGGTGAAACGGTCTTCGCCGCGTCCGTCCTTGCCCAGTTCGACCAGATCGGGTGCGTTGCTGATGGCTGCCATGACCGCATTGAACTGCTCCATTCCGTCGCTGTGGCGATGCGAGAACTTCGCAATGTCTTTTCGGGTGAAGGTCGATTGCTGATGCGTGATTGCCACCAGCGCCACGGATGGATCGGCAATGATGCGCGCACCATTGTTGCGCGCGATCTCGCGGTGCAGCTCGGCGCGATCTGCGTCAATGTCGCCAGCAGCGGGGCAACTGCCCTCGATGCGTTGAGCCGGTGCGCCAATCTGGGTCTGCGGCTCCAGGGCGATGCCCTGGGCTTCCAGACTGCGATGATCTATGCGCGCGTCGATGTCGAGTTCGGCCAGGCGTTCATTGGCCAGCTCCGCCCATCGCTCGCGCCAGCGCTCGACCAGCTGGGTAGCATTCCAGTCTCGGACCTTCGCCCCGAACCCGTTCTCGTCCACGGACCGCATGGTCAGCATCACATGCGCATGCGGCTTGGGGCTGCCATCCTCCGCCCTGTCCCAATGCACATTGAGATCGGCGACCATGCCCTTACTGACAAATTCGACTTGTACAAAGTCGCGCGCCAGTTCGATGCCTTGCGCCTGGCTGAGTTCGCGCGGCAGAGCGAATTCGACCTCGCGGGCAAGCTGCGCATCCTTGCGCACCTCGAACGCCTCGACATCGTTCCACAGCCGTTCGCGGTCGCGCCAGGCCTCCGGTGCATCCTCCGGCAACATCACCTCGGAATGGACGACACCGCGCTTGGCCGAGAAGTCATGCGTCCGTTCGATCCGCTCATCGCGCAGCCGCGAGGCCGAACGATAGGCGGCCGACGCGACAGCGCTTGAGCCTGCCTTGCGGCCAATGACCTTGACGTGAAGATGATAGATCGCCATCGCGCCCAGATCATTTGCATGGCAAACCGCACGTCGGCACGACGTATAAGCGCGCCCTCCCTCGAAAAATTCTCGGGATGGACCAGCCCGTCCCGGGCTGTCTCGGCAACCCTGAAGCCTTCCGGCAGGTGCTCCCCTATCATCCTCCGATCGACAATCAATGGAGACAACCATGCGCAAACCACGAGACTTCGACACAGAACTGAAGGCGCTGGAAGACAAAGCGCGAGAACTCAAAACGCGAAAGGTGCAGCAACTTGGCGAGCTGGTGATCGCCACCGGCGCCGATCAACTGGGCACCGACGAACTGGCTGGTGCACTGGTCGCAATCGCCGAGACGAAGGACACCTCAAAGCGCGAGGCTTGGGCCAAGCGTGGGGTGACGTTTTTCGAAAGCAGGTCCCGGCGAACTGCTTCGGCATCTCAGCGCAACCCACGCGGCGCTTCGGCGCAACCGGGCGGCCCACAATCGCCGGCAAGCGGCAATGGCTCGCAATGACATGAGGACCTGGCAGGTCGAGCGTCGCAAGCGCACACGGCAGCTCATCGAACTCGGCGGGCTCGTCGCCAAGGCAGGGATTGTTGATCTAACAGCCGATGATCGCGCCGTCATATACGGCGCGCTGCTTTCGATCGCCTCCAAGCTGCAAAGCCATGAAGGCGAGCACGCGCGAAACCTATGGACTGCGAAGGGTAGGCAGGCGTTCGATGCTGAACGGCGTGAAGAGCAGATGGGACGGCGAACTTAGCCACAGTTGGCGCGAGCAGCGGACGGCACGAAGCCTGAACAGCAGACTTCCGCCGGTGCGCCAGCGCCGACGCCGCATTCAAGTGCTTGCGCAGGAAGCTTTCGCGATCTTCGTCGCTACCGGCGACAATCTCATCGCGCGAGGCGTTTGATCCTGATGATGAAGGGCGCAAGGCTTGAGGTGGCGAAGCTCGTCAAAGCAGGCGCTGCCCTATGAGCAAACTTCAAACGCCAGATCGTGTTCCCTCGAAACCTCCCACGCCCCACAGATGCGATCATGCACACTGCGCGTTGATACAAACTCTATAGCCAGGGTGCGAGCCAGGGCATTGCTCTGCGCAGCTGGAACCGGCAGAAAAGAGAGGGAAGCTCCTCGCTTTAGATGAGATAGGCAGAAGCATCCCAGCCGATGGGACCAGAGAAGCGAAACTTACTCTTGTCATGTTGCGCAAGAGAGGTGGATTTTACGGAGAAACGTACTATTTGCCTTGTTGGCGGGACGTCCAAATCAAACTTCGCTCAGCTGCCACTTGCACATCCGGCACTCGCCGCAGGCGATCGTGAACGGCACCACGACGCGCTCGCCGATCTTGAATTGGAGTGACCCGTCCTGACTTCAACGACCTCGCCCATGGTCTCGTGCCCAAGCACGTCATGGGCGTGCATTTCTGGGACAAATCCTCCCATCAGATGAAGGTCTGACCCGCAGATCGCACAAGCCGTAACCTTGATGATGATATCGCGGTCGTCCTCAATGATCGGGTCATCCACCTGCTCGCAGCGGATGTCACTTTTGCCGTGCCAGGTGAGCGCCTCATCGTCATTCTCCGTTGGTTTTGCCATCGCTAACCTGCCGCTCGACAAAATGTTCCTGATCCAGCGCGATCCTTTGCTCGGTTTGGATATCCACACCGCAACGAACCTGTGACAGCGCCCCGTTATGGATTTGACCGGGCACCACGTCACCCAGTGAGAGAACTGATTTCAGCACTGAAAAGTCCCGCTCATTCGCTGCATGGCGACTATCGGGCTCATGCGCGCGAGTTCGCGCGGCCCAAAACTGTGTCGCAGGCTCCAATGCGTGTGAACGCTTCAGGACTCAATTTGGCAGCGCGTTCGTCTCGCTTGGAACAAACTCGTCGCGAGCAGGTTTGGAATCGTCAATTTCAACTGAGGAATATCATCATGAGAAACAGTCTTCGTCTGGCGTCGCTATCGTTAGCAGCGTCGATGGTATTTGCCTGGCCAGCGCTCGCTGCCGAAACCGCCCAGGAATTCGTGACCAAGGCCGCGATCGGCGGAATGTTCGAAGTCCAGTCGAGCAAAGTCGCCCAAGACAAGCTGCAGGACCAAGGGCTCAAGGACTTCGCCCAAAAGATGATCTCCGATCATGGCGCCGCCAATGCGAAGCTTGAGAGCATCGCCGGCGAACAGAAGTTGAAGGTGCCTGCCGACCTCGATGCTGCACACAAGAGCGATGTCGACAAGCTGCAGTCGGGTACGGCGCCAGTAGATGCAACTTATGCAGACATGCAGAAGGCGGCGCACACCGATGCGGTCAGCCTGTTCGAGGCTTATGCCAAGGACGGCGACAACGCCGCCCTGAAATCCTTTGCCGCCGAGACGTTGCCGACACTCAAGATGCATCAGGAGATGATTCAAAAAGTCGCAACGACGGCGCCAGCTTCTGACGCCACCACACCGGCGGTGACCAACGGCGCGACCAATCCGGCCGCTCCTGTTCCCGGCGCCAACAGCTTTACCGAAGCCCAGGCCAAGAGCGCGATCGAAAAGGCGGGTTATGCCGACGTCTCTGGTCTGACGAAGGACGACCAAGGCATCTGGCGCGGAACGGCGAGCAAGGATGGCAAGTCGACGCCGATCGCGCTCGACTACCAAGGCAACGTTGTTGCCGGCACCAAGTGATCAGAAAGCGAGGAAAACCCGATGAAAACCGTAACAGGACTGTTCGACAATTATGACGATGCCAATGATGCCGTAGGCGAACTCGTGGCCACCGGCGTCCCGCGCGACGACATCAGCATTGTGGCCAACAACGCGACCGGCTGGCACAAGGACGAGGAGACCGAAGCCGGCGAGGACGCGGCCACGGGAGCTGGCGTCGGCGCCGTCATTGGCGGCGCCGGCGGCCTGGCAACAGGCCTCGGCCTGATGGCCATTCCCGGGGTCGGACCTGTCGTCGCAGCTGGGTGGCTGGCTGCCACTGCCGTCGGCGCGGTCGGCGGGGCCGTGGTCGGTGGTGCTGCTGGGGGCATCATCGGTGCCATGACAAACGCCGGCATTCCTGAAAATGACGCCCATGTCTATGCCGAAGGCGTTCGTCGCGGCGGGACTATGGTCACCGCCAAGGTCGAGGACAATCTTGCGCCGAATGCCGAACAGATCCTCAAGCAATATAATTCGGTCGACGTCGCTGGCAGACGCAATGAATACGAGGCTGGCGGCTGGACCGGTTTCGACCCGAACGCCGACGTCTATAGCGGAGAAGACCTACAGCGATATAGACGTGGACCCGATCTTTGATGCGACACTCGCAAGGCGGCCAAGGCCGCCTTGCTCCCTTCAGATCCGCTCATCGCCGCGTCCTGGCCAACGCAATGGCTAAGAGCATTTTCCGAAGCCAGAGGCGACTTGGGTACGACTCCGTACCAACATTTCTTAATGCAGCCCAGACCCACGAAGTTAGGATTCCATTGTCATCTAGAAGTGAGGACAAGGCAGTGGAAAAATCCAAAACGAACGTTCGCTGCGTTGAATTCGTCGAAGGTTACGGCGAATGGCACGTCCGTGTCGTCGAGGAAGACAACGAGTACACCCGTTCTTTCGAGATCGAATCGTTTGCCTTGGCCTACGCGGAGGGCCAACGGCGGCGGTTAGCACTCGCAGATTTTACGCGGATATAGGCTCAATGAGCCGATGGGAAAAAGGTCCCGCATTGATCTAGACGACGAAGTTTCCAACAAGCCGGCAAAACAGGAGGCTGCCTTGGCAAAACGTCGAATCGACAAGGAAAAATTTGAACGAGCCGATCGCGAGGCGCGCAAGCTGATCGACGCCGAACGCCAGGCCAGAGATGCCAAGACCGCCCGGCTGAGAGAGTTGAGGCTCAGCGCAG
>NZ_RZQG01000406.1:0-5230 GCF_003998635.1 Mesorhizobium sp. M7D.F.Ca.US.004.03.1.1 | reverse complement strand
CCTTTGCGAAGCAGACAGACGACAACTATTCGAGACACGCGCGCAGCCTGCAGTCGTCAAAATTAAGAATTGCGTCGTATATTCCTCCAACCCTGACAATCGCGCGCAAAAGCAGCATGCGCAGACATCAGGCGGGACGCGGTTTCAAATGACGGACGACCCGGAATTGAATCAGGCCGAAGGTCGGCAATACCTGCAGCAGTCGACCGACCGGGACACGGCTGCGCGCAACTACCTGAGCCCCAACACGGCGATCTTGCTGGGGATCCTGTTCATCGCAGGCATGTTCCGGTTCCACGACATCACCTTGCCGCTGGTCGATGCCTTCAGCTGGCGCGAGACAAGCACGGCAATGATGGCCGACAATTTCCAGCAGCGCAGCTGGAACATCTTCTTCCCGGAGGTCAGCTGGACCGGACCCGGGCCAAGCTATCAGGGCCGCGAGTTCCAGATCGTCAGTTATCTGACCGCCCTGCTCTACCAACTCTTCGGCTGGCACGACTGGTTCGGCCGCATGATTGCGGCCCTCTTCGGCCTGGTGACGGTGTTTTCGCTGCACAGGCTGACAGCGCTTTGCTGGGGCGAAACGCACGCCCATGTGGCGGCGCTCGCCTATGCGCTGATGCCTGCGACGATCATGATCGACAGCTCGTTTCTCCCGGAGCCCTCGATGCTGGCGTTGGTGACGCTCGGCATCTGGCTGTTCGTGAAATACTGGGTAGGCGGCAACGAGCGGCTGCTCCTGTTGGCCACGCTCAGCTTCACGTTTGGTGTGCTAGCAAAGCCCCCGGGCATCGCCGCCGGCTCCGTCATCTTCTATCTGGTGGCCTGCTGGATCTTACAGAAGCGATACAGACCGGCAATACGGACGTCGGTGAGTGGACTTCTCAGCCTCGCTGTCATCGCTGCCTATTTTAGCTGGGCGATACATCTTGGCCGGACATATCCACCGTATCATACCGCTGGTTTCGGATATATCTGGGACAGCGGCTTCTGGACTTTTTTTGACAACTATTTCTACTTGAATTCCGTTTGGAACAAATCGGTATGGTGGTTCTACGGTTATCCGATCATGATCCTGATCGTGATCGGATTCTGGCTGCCGCCAAGGCCAAGCACCGGATCCCAGGAGCGCATTCTTTCAGCTATCCCCTACGTTTGGCTGGCGGGCGCTCTGGTGGTCTATGTTGCTGCAGCGCGTGAAATCACCAGCAACCCGTGGAACTACCATATCTTCCATGTGCCGTTCGCCATGTTCTGCGCTCGCGGCGCGCTTGTGCTGGCGACGCTCGCATCCGGGATGACGTGGTCGCCGATGGTCGTCCTGCGCTCGGTCTGCATCGCGGCCGTGGTACTCGTCTGGTCGACATGTCCGCTGGTGAAGACAATGAAGGCGCCGATCGCCATGAACGGCAAGCTGCTTGGCGAGGAGCTGGCGCGGCTCGCCAAGCCAGGCGACCTGGTCATCGCCGTTGCTCCGGATGTGGGGGATCCCGTTGCCGTCTACTACAGTAGGATGCGCGGCTGGGTATTTCCTCCGGGCGGCGGTGACTTCAACTGGGCAATGTTCGTCAAGGACGACGCTACCGCGATCGCGCAGATCGAGGAGTTGCGCGCCGAGGGCGCGGACTTCCTCGGCGCCACAAAGAATGCCGAAGACGACAACAATCAGCTATTCGTCGAGCACCATGCCGGGGTGATCGATTATCTCGACAAGATCGGGACCAAGCTCGTGGATTCGGATAAACTGCTGATCTATAAAATCAGCAGCCCTTGATGGAGCCAGAGATTAGGCAAAGGCCGGAAATGCGGCCGCCGCCGGCGGTTGCGCGGACAGCCTCTCCCGCGCAACCCAGGCAATGCGGTCGACCAGGCGACCCGATCCGCTACCAATGCCGTGGATCTTGAGATACAGCACGCCGGGACCGACGGAACTCAGGAGGAATTGTTGAAGCGAACGATTTCGATAATCGTGACGCTGGCCCTGCTGGCTTGGCTCGCCAGCGACTCGCGCTGGCGGATGGTCGGCGACGCCTTCGCCCGCATAACGCCCGGCGTATTCGCGGTGGCGACGATCGCGTTTTTCGTCACCTATGTCTTGCGTGCGCTGCGTGTCTGCGACGAGTTCCGCGACGAGGTGCACGGCCGTTTCGGCGCTTGCCTGCGCGTCATTCTGATCCACAATGCGATGATCAACGTCGTCCCCTTCCGTGGCGGCGAGACGGCCTTTCCCCTGCTCCTGCGCCAGGTCTTCGGCATACCGATCATGCGCGCCAGCGCCTCGCTGCTGTGGTTCAGGCTGCAGGATGCCTTCGTCGTTGGCGTGCTGGCCCTGGCGGTGTGGCCGGGCTTGCATCCGGCGATAAGGATCGCGGGCGTGGCCGCCTTGATCGCCGCCGCCTGGTATCTGCCGCGCTGGGCGCGCGCGCCGCATGACTGGGCCGGCCGCGGCAAGATCGTGGCGAAGCTCGGCACGCTGCGCGATGTCTTCACCGAAGCGACCGGGCGCTCGCGCTACGGCTGGTGGTGGACGATCGCCAACTGGTCGCTGAAGCTCGCTGTACAAGGATGGTTGTTGGCAATGCTGCTGGGAACATCCTTTTCGACCGCCTTTCCGGGCGTCGTCGGGGCCGAAGGCGCCGCAATCCTGCCGGTGCAAGGCGTCGCCGGCTTCGGCACCTATGAAGCGGGAGCGGCAGCCGCGCTGCTCACCTCCGGCATCGACATGAAGGCAGGCCTGCAGGCGGCGCTGGCGCTGCACCTGTTCATCTTTTGCTCGGCTATCGCCACGGGCGCGATCGCCTGGCTGTTTCCCTCGAAATCGACGCTGCCGGGGAACCCGGCCGTCGGCTCTGCAAGGAAGTCATCGCTATGAACGTATTGCCTATCCCCGCTTCTGGACTGCCTGACGGCGCGGTGATGCCGGACCATACGCTGTCGATCGTCGTGCCCATGTACAACGAGGCCGAAAACGTCGAGCCGCTGCTGGCACGGATTCACCAGGCAATGGAACGCTACGACCAACCGTGGGAAGTCGTGCTGGTCGATGACGGCAGCACCGACGCGACGGTGAGCGAGATCCGGCGCCTGGCAGCGCATTACGGTCCGCATGTGCATGCGGTCGAGCTTGTGCGCAACTACAAGCAGACCGCCGCGATGCAGGCCGGCATCGACGCAGCGCGCGGCGACGTCATCGCCACGATCGACGGCGATCTGCAAAATGATCCCTACGACATCCCGCGCATGGTCTACCGCCTGCTGAGCGAAGATCTCGACCTGGTGGTCGGCTGGCGCAAGGACCGCCAGGAAGGTTTTTTCATGCGCAGGCTGCCCTCGCGCATCGCCAATGCGCTGATCGCGCGCGTCACCGGCGTGCGCCTCAAGGATTATGGCTGCAGCCTCAAGGTCTATCGCGGCAACGTCATCCGCAGCGTCAAGCTTTATGGTGAGATGCACCGCTTCATCCCGGCATGGCTGGCCACGGTGACGACCCCGAGACGCATTGCGCAGGAGGTGGTGACGCATCATGCTCGCATCCACGGCCAGTCGAAATACGGCATTTCGCGCACCTTCAGGGTCGTGCTCGACCTGGTCTTCATGTATTTCTTCATGCGCTACCGCACGCGGCCCGGTCATTTCTTCGGTGGCATCGGCATCGTGCTGGGCGCGTTGGGGTCCCTGATCCTTGCCTATCTGTTTGGTCTGAAGCTGTTTTTCGGTCAAGACATCGGAACGCGCCCGATGCTGTTCACCGGCTTCTTCCTGCTCATCGCCGGCGTGCAGATGGTGACGTCGGGTGTGCTGGCGGAAATGCTGGCGCGCGTCTATCACGAAGCGAACGGGTCGTCGGCCTATGTCGCGCGGCCGCAACCGGCACCCGGTGAAAATGATGGCGACGGCTGGCGGCGCACCGGCCGGTGACCTCGCAAAGCTGCTTCTGGACCGTGACGACAAGGTCGTAGGCTGAAGGTGGCGAGGCTCGCCCGGCTTTCCGCAGGACGGGACTTCCTTCCACGACTGGATATTGCCGAACAGGGCCTCCGGAGGGCAAGAGGTAGCGGGCAGAGCCTGCGCCAACCTCTCGCCCTCGACTCGCCCCCGCCGAAGATCAGTATCGCGAACGGCAGCTCGAGCGTTGGCCAAAGCCACTCGGGCTGCAGAGCCATGGCGAGCGGCCCAGCAGCGGACCGGCGTCGCCAAGGGTGTAGGAAACCTTCAGAAGCGCCGGCTTGCCGAGGCGCGGCGGCTGGATAAAGGCCGCATAGGCCAGCGCATTGGTGCGGGTCACGCTGGTCATGCGCACGACCGGCTTGCGGTGAAGGTCTCGCTTGTTTTTGAGATAGTGAATCTTGTGGCCGAGCTTGTGGACCGCAGGTTCGCCGCGAATCTGTCCGGTCTCGGCCGCATTAGCGCCCTGAGCACCCGCGACCATGGAGATCAACGCGGCTGCGGCAATAGTGTAGATGCACTTCCTGCCGATATTAACTGGGCCTTCAATGAACTTGTTCATCACCAATCCCCTGTTGCAGACTATAGGCAAAGGCACACCGCGGCATATTTTGTGCTGAGCGTTTTCCACGCCGTGTGAACTTCCTTTTCCATTGCACAATATTAGACTAAGCTTATTAAAATTCAGGCAAACGGCGTAGTGAGCGCCGTCTTTCCGCCTTGCGCTGGATTTTATTAAATTGCGATCGATCTCACGGATGTCGCACGAGGACGCGCGACGGGTTTTGGCGCGACGCGCTTTGGAGCCTCAATAGTCGTCGTTGTGGAAGAAGAGAGCCGTGGGCGGGAAACTGCCTCGTAGCTGTCCCGAGGCCGATTCTCGAGGCGTCAGCGGCTTGCATCCCAACTGGGGTCGAAATGCACCGTATAGTTTCCGAGCCCGCCCTGGCCGGCGCCGGAAACCGGAAAGATTACCCTGACAATGCGCAGATGGCCCGCGCCCTGCTGCAGCCCATAAATGCCTTGCAATCCGCGGTCATAGAATGCGGCGGCCGGAGCCGACAGCGCGAGCACGGCGAGTGAGGTGTGCAGGGCATATTTGGCGACATTGGCGCGCAGCGGGATCTTGTTCTCGATGACGTGCCTTGCGACAATTACGGCGACGAGCAATCCATAAAAGAACGCATTGAAAGCGGCGAACCAGTAGAAGCCGGCGGCGTTCGCAGGGTGGTCGACAAGAAGAACCGGCAATGATGCACCGACCGCAAGCACCACATAGGGA
>NZ_RZQG01000405.1:0-5234 GCF_003998635.1 Mesorhizobium sp. M7D.F.Ca.US.004.03.1.1 | reverse complement strand
GCCTTCCATGCTGTAGGAACGCTCCGGATCGATCGCATCGCCGGACGCTCCATGGCCGGGCAGGTCGGGAGCGATGATGTGGTAGCGCTCGCCTAGCGGGCTCTCCAACTGGTTGCGGAAAACGGCGCTGGAAGACGAATTGCCGTGGATCAGCATGACAGTGGTTTCCTGGCCGCCGGTCTGGCGCACCGCGATCTTGCCGTGGCTGGTTTCAAGGGTCTTCTGCGAGATCGTCATTGTCGGCTCCGTCTGGAATTGCCCTGTTTTGAAGCAGCTGCGCAACAAAGCGCCACTGTCTCCCATGTCCCGCCGGTAAACATTTCTCGGTCAGGTTACGCTGAAAAATCCTTTTCAAATAAGAACAATTATGCGTAGATTGTCAATTATCCAACTCCCGATGAACGGGAGGAAAACAGGGAACAGCACGATGAAGCCGAAATCCGCCGCAAGTCGAATCCGCCATATCCTGATGAGCACGACGCTGATCGGCATGTTTGCCGCATCAGGCGCGCCCGCTTTCGCCGAGGTCGTCAAGATCGGCCTGCTTGCGCCGCTAACCGGCCCGGCCGCGGCGGACGGCCAGGAGTTCCAGCGTGGCGTGCAGATGGCCATCGACGAGGCGAACGCAGCCGGCGGCGTTGCCGGGGATACGTTCGAACTGGTGGTCGGCGACGTCAAGGATCAGTCCGCCGGCAACGTCACCAGTGCGGTCGAGCGCCTGCTTGGCGATCCGGGCGTGCATTTCATGCTGACGGGCTATGCCAGCCTGACCAATTTCGAGATCGACAACATGGCCGAGGCTGACATGCCTTACATGCTGGCGGCCACCTCGCAGCAGACCCGGGACATCATCGCACCGAGCCCCGACAAATACATGTGCTGCTGGTCGCTGACGCCTTCCTTCGACGCCTACAACACCGACGTCACCCTGTTCGTCGAGAAGCTCGCGGCCGACGGCAAGATCACCTTGCCAACCAAGAAGGTCGCCATCATCTCCTCCGACAATGCCTATTCGAAGACCATCTCCGAAGGCATGAAGAAGACCTTCAAGGAGAAGGGCTGGACCATCACTGTCGACGAGATCGTGCCCTTCGGCGAAGTGACCGACTGGCGTTCGATCCTGGCCAAGGTGCGCGAGAACGTTCCCGACGTCGTCATCAACACCGACTATCTGCCGGGCAATTCGGCGTCCTTCCTCAACCAGTTCCTCGAGCAGCCGACCAAGAGCCTCGTCTTCCTGCAATATGCACCGAGCGTTCCGGAATTCGTCGAACTGACCGGCAAGAAGTCGGATGGTGTCATCTACAATCTGCTCGGTGGCGCGCTGACGACGCCAAAGAACCCGCGCGCCGATGAGGTGGCGGCCAAGTTCAAGGCAAAATACGGCGTCGAGAGCGGCACCTATGGCGTTGGTCTCTACGAAATGACCAATGTCTATTTCGACGCGGTCAAGAAGGCCGGCGGCGCATCCGACCATGCGGCGATCATGAAGGCGCTGTCGGAGACCGACAAGCAGGTCGCTGAAGGGCGGCTGAAATTCGATCCCGCCACCCACCTTGCCACGCAGGGCGACGACTACATCCCGATCACCTTCTTCCAGATCTGGGATGGCCAGCGCACGCTGATCTCGCCTGAGAAATACGCCACCGGCGCCTTCAAGCTCCAGCCCTGGATGAAGTGAGGAATGGCCCTGCTTGAACTGGACGACGTGTCGAAGGCCTTCGGTTCGCTGAAGGCCGTCGACGGCGTGTCGTTCAAGGTCGAGGCCGGCGAGATCTTCGGCATAGCCGGCCCGAACGGCAGCGGCAAGAGCACGCTGTTCAACATCATCACTGGCATCCCGTTTGGCCCTGACCGGGGCAGCATCCGGTTTGACGGAAATGCCATAAACGGCAAATCGGGACACGCTATCGCGCGCCTCGGCCTTGCCCGTACGTTTCAGCGCGAGACCAGCTTCGACGGGTTGACCGTGTTCGAGAACACGCTGATCGGCGCCAGCTACGGCAAGCAGGAAAAAACGGCGGCAACGGCCCGCAATGCGGCCGCCGAGGCGCTGGAGTTCGTCGGCCTGGGGTCCGCTTCCTTCGGGCGGCTTGCCGGCGAATTGTCCGTCTTCGAGCGCAAGTGCCTGATGCTTGCCACCGCGATCGCCATGCAGCCGCGCATGCTCTTGCTTGACGAACCGGCGTCGAGCCTGACCAAGCCCGAGATCGAGACATCGATCGGCCTGATCCGTCGCACCGCCGAACGCGGCATCACCATCCTTTTGATCGAACACGTGCTGACCTTCCTGATGAGCCTTTCGCAGCACTTGTTGGTGCTCAACAATGGCCGCGTTCTGGCCGCCGGCGACCCGGCCGGCGTGATTGCCGACCCGCGCGTCATCGAGGCCTATCTCGGCACCAGGAGGTCGGCGGCGTGAACCCCATTCTCAGCGTCGAAGGCGTCACCGCCGGCTATGGCCGCGTCACCGTGCTGCACGATATCTCGCTGGAGGCCGGCCGCTTCGGCAATGTCGGCCTGTTCGGCCCCAACGGCCATGGCAAGACGACGCTGCTGCGCGCCATCTCCGGGCTGTTGCAGCCGAAGAGCGGCCGTATCCGGTTCGACGGGCAGGACATTGTCGGCCACAGCGCGCGCGCCATCGTCGGCGCCGGCCTGATCCATGTGCCGCAAGGCAACCGGCTGTTTCCCGATCTCTCCATCGCCGACTGCATGGCACTCGGCGCCTATTCGCCGCGCGCGCGGCCGCATGAGGCGGAGAACCGCGAAAAGGTGATCAAGCTGTTCCCCAAACTGGCGGAACGCTGGCGCCAGCGCGTGCGCACGCTGTCGGGCGGCGAGCGCCAGATGGTGTCGATCGGCACGGCATTGATGAGCCATCCGCGCCTGCTGATCCTCGACGAACCGACGCTTGGGCTGGCGCCCAAGATCAAGGACGAACTCTGCGCCTCCGTCATGGACATTTCGCGCGGCGGCGTGCCGCTCATCGTCGTCGAGCAGGACATCGAATTCCTGCTCGAGCTGACGCAGCAACTCTACCTCGTCAATCATGGCGCGGTGGCGACCGAGATCAAGCCGGGCGAAAGCCTCGACCACGGCGAGATCATGTCGATGTATTTTGGCCATTAGGAACTTGGGAATGAGCGCATTGGCGGAAATCCTGTTCGGCGGCCTGTTCCAGGGCTCCCTCTACGCCATGATGGCAGTCGGGCTCGCGCTCGTCTGGACGACGATCGGCGTGTTCAATTTCAGCCATGGCGTGTTCATGATGCTGGGCGCCTACATCGCCTGGCAGCTGGTCGAACTCGGCCTGCCGGCGGCGGTCGCCTTTCCGGTCGCCGTCGTCGTCATGGCCGGCGTCGGCTGGATCCTGCAGGCGAGCGTCGTGCGGCCGCTGATCGGTCGGCCCAACATCGTGCTGGTCGTCGTCATCACCACGCTAGCGGCCGGTTCGCTGATCGAGAACGGAGCCTTGACCATCTGGGGGCCGCGCTCGAAGCAGATCCCTCCCCTGATCGCCGGCAACACCACCATCGGCGGCGTCGGCGTGTCGCTGCACCAGATCGCCATCATCGTCATCACGCCGCTGATCCTGGCCGCACTGTGGATGTTCCTCAACCGCACACGGCTCGGGCTGGCGCTGCGCGCCGTGGCGCAGAACGAAGACGCCAGCCACCTTGTCGGCCTCAATGTCACCGCGCTCTACGGGTTGGCCTTCGCCATCGCCGCCTCGCTGGCCGGGCTGGCCGGTATCTTCATGGGCGGCTACCGCTTCATGTCGCCGGTGATGGGCAGCGATCCGCTGCTCAAGGCGCTGATCGTCGTCGTTTTCGGCGGCATATCGAGCATCTCGGGACCGATCTTCGCCGCCTATCTGATCGGCTTCTTCGAAGCCGCCTGCAGCTATTATTTCGGCTTGTACTGGACACCGGCGCTGCTGTTCGGCGTGCTCATCCTGACCCTGATGGTGCGCCCCGAGGGCATTTTCGCCAGCCGCTCCCGAGGCCTTGCATGACCGACACGACATCGCCGATGACCCTTGGCCACGCAGAGGCGGCAACCCCGATCGCCCCCGGCCGCACGCCCTGGAAGCAGGAGGCCATCGGCTTCGTGCTCGGCTTCGCCCTGTTGGCGCTGCTGCCGTTGATCTTCGGCGACACCTATGCCCGCCACATCCTGATCATGGCCTTCATCTATGCGATCGTCGCCTCGAACTGGGATCTCAGCCTTGGCTATGGCGGCGTTTTCAATTTCGGCCATCTGGCGCTGTTCGGCATCGGCGTCTACGCCTACAGCCTGCTCACCAAGCTGGCCGCATTCGACCCATGGATCGCGCTGTTTGCCAGCGGTGTCATCGCCACATTGGCGGCGATCCTGGTGACCATCCCGATCCTGCGGCTGAAGGGCATCTACATCATCCTGGTCACTTTCGGCTTCGCGCAGCTGGTGATGCAGGTGATCATCAGCCAGTCCGCCATCACCGGCGGCACGCAAGGGCTGGTGCGCATTCCCGGCCTCTACGTCTTCGACCACAACATGGTCCGCGACGGCAAATCAGCCTATTTCTACATCGCACTGGCGCTGCTGGTGGCGAGCACCCTGTTCCTGCGCGTGTTCGTGCGCTCACGCGCCGGGGCCAGCATCGTCGCCTTGCGCGACAATGAGGAATACGCTATCAGCCGCGGCGTCTCGATCGTGCGCCAGCGCATGCTGACGCTTGCCGCGAGCGCCTTCTTCACCGGCGTCGCCGGCGCCTTCTACGCTGCCTACCAGCGCAATGCCTCGATCGACGTGTTCGGTATGAGTCTGGCGACCATCATCCTGTCGATGGTGCTGCTTGGCGGCACCAGCACCATTTACGGCGCCATCATCGCGTCTTTCGTGCTGACGATCTTCGCCGAATGGATGGCTGATTTCGGCGCGTGGCGGCCGATGATCACGGCGGTGCTGATCATCGGCGTGATGCTGGCCTACCCGAGCGGGCTGGTCGGCATGATCAAGGCTTCATGGGGCGCTGTCGCCGGACGCCTGAAGCGCCCGGCCTGATAGTTTCGGAATAGCGGCTCCGCCTCAGCGGATGCCGCACCAGTCGATGACCGAAGCGGCGATCACCTTGGCGGTCTCGACGACAGATTCGACCTCGACATACTCGTTCGACCCATGAAACCCATCGCCCGACGGACCGAAGATGACGCCGTCGACACCAGCGCCGGCATAGTGCGCCGCATCGC
>NZ_RZQG01000404.1:0-5247 GCF_003998635.1 Mesorhizobium sp. M7D.F.Ca.US.004.03.1.1 | reverse complement strand
GTCGCGATCAGCGGTTCCGCATCCAGCTCTCGACAAGTCGGTTTCCGTAGACCAACTCGACTCCGTGCTAAGCGAGACCGACGTGCTGGTTTCCACGCTTCCGCTGACATCGGCCACCCAGGGCCTTATCGACAGCCGGCGGCTGGCGCTGCTTGGCGCGGGGGCAGGCATCATCATTGTTGGCCGCGCCAAGGTGTTTGATTGCGAGGCACTTGCCGACGCACTCGACGCCGGTCGGCTATCGGGTGCCGTAATGGACGTCTTTCCGGTCGAGCCACTGCCGCCATCGCATCGCCTGTGGTCCACGCGGTCCTTGCTGATGACGCCGCATTGCAGCGTGGACGACCATGTTGGCTACGTCGATCGTTGCATCGCGATCTTCGCCGACAATCTTACTCGCATGGCGAAAGGCGAGCCGCTTCGCAATGCCGTCAACCCCGCGCTCGGTTACTGATCCACCAAGGAGAACCCATGTCCCGCCACCCAAGCGCTGCCAAGGCCGTCTACCCTCAAAATCCTGTGCGAATAACCTCAATCGTGGCAGCGCCACTGTTCGGTGAGAGCCCCAAGGGGGGCTGGTCGGCGGAGATTAAGCCGCAGGATTCGGTGCATGCCCTAATTGCGATTCACACCGATGCCGGCATTACCGGCTATGGCAGCGTCTTCACCGACGGACGCCTGGTTCGGGCGGGCCTGCAGGTGCTTGAGCCTTTGTTCCTGGGAGAAAATGCCCTTGAGCCTGAACGGCTCACCGAGAAGCTGCACCAGAACACGTTCTGGATGGGTCGTGGCGGCACGCTCACCCATACCATCAGCGGAATCGACATTGCGCTATGGGACATCCTTGGCAAGGTCAGCGGATTGTCGATCGGACAGCTGCTCGGCGGCGTTTATCGTCGGCGGATTCAGCCTTATTGCTCGCTGCTCATGAAGATGCCGGACATGATGGCCGACCAGATCCTGCCCTATAAGGAGCGCGGCTTCCGTGCCTACAAGATCGGCTGGGGGCCGTTCGGGCGGGTTGGTAGCGAGGCAGTCGACGAAGGCATCGTGCGCGCCGCCCGGGAAGCAATCGGCCCGGAAGGGCGGCTTTTCGTCGATGCTGGGGCTTGCGACGCGCATTGGCCTCAGGATCTCAAATGGGCGATGCGCACGGCCGACATGTTAAAGGCTTACGACGTCGATTGGTTCGAGGAGCCGCTGCGGCCAGATGCAATCGATGATTACTGTCACCTGCGCCGCGTCAGCCCCGTGCCAATCGCCGGCGGCGAGGTGCTAACCAGGCGCCAGGCCTTTCTGCCATGGCTGTCGCGCGGCGCATTCGACATCGTCCAACCCGACGTGACCAAGGTTGGTGGAATTTCCGAACAGCGCCGCATCGCCTGGATGGCCGACGATTTCGGCGTCCGCTATGTCGGCCATGGCTGGAACACGGCGTTGGGCGTGGCGGCTGATCTGCAAATGGCCGCGGCGTTTCCAAAAGTCGACTATGTCGAGTTCATTGGCGGCAGCGCCTATGTCGATGGCATCATGCAGCAAAGCTTCGACGTCGACGCCGAAGGGTATCTCGCGATCCCGGACGGTCCCGGCCTTGGCGTGTCGCTTGACCCCGAAAAGGTGGCCCGGTTTACGGACAATGCATCGGCCCTGTTCCAGGCTTGAGGCCAGGAGAATCCTAATGGAAGGCTGGATCGTGCCCTCGCGGGGCGTGTTCATCGGGCGTGCCCAGGCGCGAGACGTTGGCCACCCGATGGTTGTCACGCTTCGCGGCGGCAACGTGGTCGACATCACATCCCGCGAGGCGCCGTTCGCGACATTGGCGGATGCGACGATCCTGCCGCCTATGTCTTTGCCGCACCAGGCAGTGGCAGAATCGTTGGCGGTTCACTCGGCAATGACGTCAATCTGCGTGACGTGGAAGGTCGGTCAGCCCTGCTTCTGGGCAGGGCAAAGGACAACAAGGGCTCCGCCGCGATCGGCCCGTTCATTCGTCTGTTCGACGAAGGATTTTCCCTGGCAGATATCGAGACGGCAGAGGTCAATCTAAAAATCACGGGGGAGGACGGGCTTCGCACTCGAAGGCTCAAGTTCGGTGGCGCAAATCAGCCACTCCCCGAAACAACTCGTCGAGGGCCACGCTCGGAGAGCACCATCAATATCTCGACGGCATTGCGCTTTATCTCGGCACCATGTTCGTGCCGGCAAAGGACCGCGCCAAGTCCGGCGGCGGCTTTACCACACGCTTGCGGCAGGTGGCCTGATCTAACCAAGCGGACTGGGAGCGCACCGTGACAATGCCATCTCATGGATTGTAGCAAGTACAGCGGCGTCACCCGCGATCGGCTCCTATTCCCGTATTGCCACGGTAGCAGCCCCAAGGGCTGAACGTGCCAGCGATCGCCGCCGGTATCTGCTAGGCTAGGCTTGTTTGGGCTTCCACCACATTGCGGGTCCTAGCGCCCGCTCACGGGCGAAGTTGCGCTATTGGAAACCTAGGATGCGGAGAGCCGTCTGTATTGCTCGCGTGCATGATTTAGTCTCCCCCCACCCGCCGGAGGCAGATGGTCGTCCCAATCCAAGGGCTACAGGCGCATCGAAATCCGCGTCTGTGGACTTGTAACGCACGATACCATGTCCAACGGCATCAAAAGAAGCCTTCAGGGCTCGTCCTGTCAGTGCACGCTCGCACCGATGTGATGTTGCGCTGCGAATTACGGACATGTCATGCATTCCAATGACAGCGATGCGATAAAACTTCTCTCCGACATCATCGCCTTCCCCAGCATTGCCGGGAGTTCGAATCTGGCGCTGATTGCGTACCTGGAAAATTTGCTCGCTACCCACGGGGCGGTTTGCCACAGAGTCTATTCGCCTGACGGCACACGCTCCAACTTGTACGCAACGATCGGCCCGATGGTGGAGGGCGGCATTGTTCTTTCTGGACATACCGATGTCGTGCCGACCGAAGGCCAAAGCTGGACGAGTGATCCCTTCAAGCTGACCGAGAGAAGCGGAAAACTCTACGGACGCGGAACCTGCGACATGAAGGGCTTTCTGGCTTGCGCCCTGTCCCTGCTTCCAACCATGGCTGCGGCGAACTTGAAGCGACCTGTCCATTTCGCATTCTCCTATGACGAAGAACTGGGCTGCCTCGGCGCGCCCAGCATGATCGAAGAGATGGCAAGGGCGCTGCCGACGCCGCTGGCGGTGGTTGTCGGGGAGCCAACCCAGAACAGGGTCGTTAGCAGCCACAAAGGGTGTCTGGACTTCACCACGACCGTGCGTGGGCAGTCTATTCATTCGAGCCTGAACCATCGTGGCGTCAATGCAATCTCCTATGCGGCCAAACTGATTGGCTGGCTCGATGATCGGCAAGCGTACTGTGCCGCCAATACGCCACCAAGCGATGTCCTGGATCCGCCGTTTACGACGTTTCACTGTGGCCTGATCAATGGCGGGACCGCGTCGAACATTGTCCCTTCAAGATGCGTGTTCACGACTGATATCCGCAGTGCGCCGCATGACAACGCTCTAGACCACCTGGCTGCATACCGACGCCTCGTCGAAGAGGACCTCCTACCTGGTATGCATAGAATTTCGCCCGGATGCGGTATCGACATAGAGGTTCAGGCCCACATTCCCGCCTTCGATCTGGATTCCGGCAGTCCTGCTGAAGCGCTACTTCGTCGACTTACAGGCGACAACGCTATCCGCGCCAAAGGGAGCGTTACCGAGGCTGGTCAGTTTCAGAAAGCAGGATTTTCCACGGTCATATGCGGACCCGGTTCGATCGAGCAGGCGCATTTGGCTGACGAGTTCGTGACGCGAGCCGATATCGAAAAGTCCACCCAAATCCTAATGGATCTCGTCCAGACTCTCGTAAGTGCGTGAGCGGCTTTATACTCCAGAAACAAGGAGAGTTCGCATGCCAAAAGCGTTTGAAAAATCTGAATTCGTACAGCGTCTTGTCCGCGTGAAACGCCAAATGGTCTCTGCTGGTATAGATGTATTATGCGTCGCAAATCCGGCAAATATTGATTACATGACGGGTTACAACGTCAATTCGTACAGCAATATTCAAGCTGTGATCGTTGACTTGAGCGACGACCAGCCTCACTGGTTAGGGCGGTTCATGGACACTGGTGGCGCCCTTGAACTGACGTATCTGGATCAGGACCACGTTCACCACTACGTGGATAGTTTTGTTGATGCTGTAGACAAGCACCCATTTGACGCGGTCGTGGCTCTGATCACCTCACGAGGCCTGGGCTCGAAACGCATTGGCGTGGAGAAGCAAACCTTTTTCATGCAACCGCGATCTGTCGAGGTTCTACAGGCCGAGCTCCCAAATGCGACCATCACGGACGCGTCTTCGGTTGTGAATTGGGTCAGGACCGTCAAGACGCCGGCGGAACTCGAGTACATAAGACAAGCCGGAATTTTGACCGACTTGGGTATTGTCGCAGCTTACGAGGCCATTCAGGTTGGTCTTCGCGGCAGTGACGCAGCTGCGGAAATCCTTTACGCGCTCACCAAGGGCACCAAGGAGTATGGCGGTTTTTCGACCCATCCGCTGATGATGCCCACAGGTCGAGAATTCTCAAAAACCTACCATACGTCCTGGTCAGACGCGCGCTACGAAGCAAACACATCGACAGGTTTGGAATTTTCGGCGAATCGCCACAGATATTCAGCTCCATTGGCTAGAACAGTCTACCTGGGAAAGCCCCCTGAAGACTTCTTGCGGGCCGCTTCCATAATGATCGAGGGCCTTGACGCCCTGGTGGACGGTCTCAAGGCAGGAATGACCGGAGAGGAGGGGGAGCGCCTCTGGCGGGATGTCGCCATCCGGCAAGGCGTCGATAAGGATGCCCGAATTGGTTACGCGGTAGGCCTCGAATATCCTCCGACCTGGGGAGAACAGACCATCAGTTTGCGGCCGGGGGAAACCCGTCTGTTGCAGGAAGGCATGGTCATCCATCTCATACCCTCGCTGATGAGTGGAGACTGGGGACTCGAAATCAGCGAAACGGTAATCATCGGAGCAAGCGGAGCAACACGGCTTTCGAAGCTCGCTCCTGACGTTGTGATCAAGTCTTGAGGGATGATCGGGCATCCCTTCGATGGTCTGCCATCGCGCACTGAAGTCGTTGTTATTGGCGGCGGCATTGTCGGGGCGATAGCTGCCCTGGAATTCGCGGAGCGCGGTATTCCTGTTGTGCTGTTCGAGAAAGGTCGATTTGGGGG
>NZ_RZQG01000403.1:0-5259 GCF_003998635.1 Mesorhizobium sp. M7D.F.Ca.US.004.03.1.1 | reverse complement strand
GAGCAGATTCATGCCTCAACTCTTCGGCTACAAGAATCTCTTCTTCCGCTATGCCGGAGGAACGATGGTCCGCTCGCGAATCGCTGAGGTCACGGAAGCGGTCCGCGCCGGTGACATCTTTATCGGTGGGGTGATGGGTGACCGCTGGACCCGCCTCAGTTCCGATGACTTCGGCCGCTGATCGCCTTAACGACCTGTTCGCCGGCTCCGCCGGCTGGCTGCACTCGGTCATGGCGGGCGCCGCCAGACTGGCCGCCGCCTAAAGCGCGTCGCGTTTGAACGGATTCAGGCGACGCGCTTTAGGTCTTTGTTTCTTATGCATGTCGTTTTCCCAAAACCGAGATCACGTTTGGACGACATGCATTAAGCGCCGCCTGAGGCGCACGCCGCCCGGTCTTTTCATTCCAGCCGCCATGTTCTATGTCTGCCGGACAGCGCGGGGGCGCGTCTTGTCAATCACAAAAGCATCCGGTACGCCCCGCTCATGACAGTTACCGTTCGTTTCGCCCCTTCGCCGACCGGCCGCATCCATATCGGCAATGCGCGCACGGCTCTGTTCAACTGGCTGTTTGCCATGAACAACAAGGGCCGCTTCATCCAGCGCTTCGACGACACCGACATTGCGCGCTCGAAGCAGGAATTTTCCGATGCCATCCTCTATGATCTGCATTGGCTGGGTATTTTTCCCGATGCCACCGAGTACCAGTCGCGACGTTTCGAGGTCTATGACGCGGCGGTCGAGAGGCTGAAGGCGGCAGGCGTTCTCTATGCCTGCTATGAAACGCCGGAGGAGCTGGATCTCAGGCGCAAGGTGCGCCGCACGCGCGGCCTGCCACCGGTCTATGGCCGTGAGGCGCTGGCCCTGACGCATGAGCAGATCGCCGAATACCAGGCCGATGGCCGCCGGCCGCACTGGCGTTTTCTCCTCCCCAATTTCTCAGGCGATCCGCAACAGCCGGAGCGCACCGAAATCCACTGGAACGACCTGGTGCGCGGCGAGGAGACGGTCGACCTGGCCTCACTGTCCGATCCAGTGCTGGTGCGCGAGGACGGCACCTATCTCTACACGCTTCCCTCCGTGGTCGACGATATCGAGATGGGCGTCAGCCATGTCATCCGCGGCGACGACCATGTCACCAACACCGGCGTGCAGATCGCCCTGTTCCAGGCGTTGGCTGCCGAGCCGCCTGTGTTCGGCCACCACAATCTCCTGACCACCGCATCGGGCGAGGGACTGTCGAAGCGCACCGGTGCGCTCTCCATCGAAAGCCTGCGCGAGGACGGCATCGAGCCTATGGCGGTGGCCTCGCTGGCCGTGCTGGTCGGCACCTCGGAGAATGTCGCGGCGGTGCCGACGATGGGCGAACTCGCCGAACGCTTCGATCCAGCGGCAACATCGAAATCGGCGGCCAAGTTCGATCCGGATGACCTGTTCGTGCTCAACCGGACATTGCTGCATCATATGCCATTCGCCGAGGCACAGGACCGGCTGATCGTGCTCGGCGTCTCGGGCGAGCAGGCCGAGCCGTTCTGGCTGGCGGTGCGCGGCAATCTCGACAGGCTGGCCGATGCGGTGAACTGGTGGCGCATCCTGCGCGAGGGGCCTCAGGAGATGCCGGAATTTTCCGATGAAGACCGCGATTTCCTCGGACAGGCGTTCGATCTGCTGCCGGAGGACCCCTGGACCGCGACGATCTGGAAAGACTGGACGGGCAAGATCAGGGAAGCGACGGGCCGCAAGGGCAAGGCGTTGTTCATGCCGCTCAGAACAGCCCTTACCGGACTGCCTTCGGGGCCGGAGCTTGCAGATCTATTGCCGCTGATGGGTCGGGAAGGAACGTTGGCCCGACGACCCTGACCTTGCGCTGTTCCGGCGGCAGCGCGGACACCGGCGACGTCACCGGCTTGGCGGAAAGCCGCTTGATCGCCTCGCGGTCGAGCCCGCCTTCCAGATTGGCCAGGGTTTCCGGATCTGCACCTGGATCCGGCTTGGACACCGGGACCGGGATGAACGGTGCAGCGTCCGTTTCGGGCTGCGACTGTTCCTGATACGGCGGATTGCCGGCGATGATCTGGAAGCCCTGCGCGGCGGCGTTGCAGCCGCAGGCCGGCGGCCGCGGCATGTTGGACTGCTTGTAGAGATAGGCAGTCGGCAATTCGCTGTAGGGCCGGCCGGTGACGGACGACGTCATCGAAGCCGAATCGTCGTCCATGCCGCGCGAGTAGAAGACCTGCATCTCGGTGCCGGGGCAGCTCGATTCGCAATTCTTCTGGTCGCGTTCGAAGTCGCTGGTCGAGGCCGAGTTCGACATCGGGAAGAAGTAGCCGTCGCAAGTGCGCACACAGGAGGTGTGGAATTCACCGCCGACGCTCGGAAGGTCCGGTACGCCGGGCCGGTTGAGCACCCGGCGGACGCTGCGCTCTTCGTCGGGATCGTCAGGCTGGTCAAGTGTATCTGGCGTATCGAGCTGCTGGCTGTTGCCGCCGAAAAGCTGGTCGAACAGGTTTGTGCTGCCGCCTTCGCGGTTCGCTTCCTGCAGGGGTGCGCGCCGCGGCGCAACGGTGTCGTCGCGGCAGCCATTGGCGTCAAGCGCCGCCAGGATGCGTCCCCGGTCACGGCGCGAGCCGCCGCCGGCAAGCCGCTCGCGTTTGCCTTGCAGCGCATCGAGGTTGGCATTCATGCGATCGATGGTGGCGTTGAGCCCGGCGCATTGATTGAGGTTGCGGCCAAACAGCGAAAAGCCGCACCCTGCCTGGCTCGCTTGGCTGCGGGCCTTCGAAATCTGCTCATGCTGCCTGGCGATGGCGGCGTCATATTTCCGGATCATAGCCGGACCACCGTCGCCGCCGCGTGAGGCCGCGGCAAGATCGGCTTCCAACTGGCGACAGACCCGCGAAGCGGCCCGTGGCTCGGCTACCCCCCAGGTTGCGGACAACAGGAGGCCAAGCAGCACGGCAGCATGCGCCTGCTTCCACCCTCCGCTTGCCATCCGCCCAAACTCCGCCTGCCCAAATCCCGCCCGTTGGCCTGCAAGGCTACCGTGTTCGCGGTTAACTGCAGTTTACCGCGAAATCCGTGTTCAGCCCAGATTGACGACCGCCTGCGCCTTGTGGGCGGCCTCGACCACGGCAAGCGCCGTCATGTTGACCACGCCGCGCGAGGTGACCGACGGCGTCAGTATGTGCGCCGGCATGTCGGTGCCGAGCAGGATCGGCCCGACATGCAGCGCATCCATCATGGTCCTGAGCGCGGTCAGCGTGATGTTGGCCGAATCGAGGTTGGGGAACACCAGCAAATTGGCTTCGCCTTTCAGCCGCGAATGCGGGTAAACGCGCTGGCGCAGATGCTCGGACAAGGCAGTGTCCGCGTGCATCTCGCCGTCGCACTCCAGGTCAGGCGCGATGCGCGCCAGGATCGCCGCCGCTTGCCGCATCTTGAGCGCACTCGGCGAATCGCGCGAGCCGAAATCCGAGTGCGACAGGAGCGCCGCCTTCGGCTCGATGCCGAAGCGCTGGATTTCTTCTGCCGCAAGCACCGTCATCTCGGCGATCTCCTCGGCTGTCGGGTCGACGGAGACGTGCGTGTCGGTTAGGAAGATGATGCCGCGCTGCGAGATCAGCATGGAAAGCGTCGACAGGTCGTGGTCCTTGACGCCGGCTCGCGGGCCGATGATCAAGGTGACGTTGCGCAGATGCCGCTCGAAGCGGCCTTCGAGGCCGCAGACCATGGCATCGGCATCGCCGCGCTTCAGCGCTAGTGCTGCGATCACCGTGTTGTCGGTACGCACCATGGTGCGCGCGGCCTCCGTCGTCACGCCGCGCCGGCCGGCGAGTTCGATCAGCAGGTCGACATAGTGACGGTAGCGCGGATCGTCTTCGGGATTAATCAGGCCGAAATCGACGCCGGGCTTGATGCGCAGCCCATAGCGCTTCAGGCGCACCTCGATGACGTGCGGGCGGCCGATCAGGATCGGCTCGGCGATGCCTTCCTCAAGCACCACCTGTGCCGCGCGCAGCACGCGCTCGTCCTCGCCGTCGGCATAGATGACGCGCTTGGCGGTCGACGCCTTGGCGGATGAGAACACCGGCTTCATCACCAGGCCGGAGCGGAACACGAAGCGGTTCAGCTTGTCGATATAGGCGGCGAAGTCGGTGATCGGCCTTGTCGCGACGCCGGTGTCGCAGGCAGCCTTGGCGACCGCAGGCGCGATGCGCAGGATCAGGCGCGGATCGAAGGGCGAGGGGATCAGGAACTCAGGCCCGAAGATCGGGGTCTCGCCGGAATAGGCGCGTGCAGCGACGTCCGAAGGCTCCTCCCGTGCCAGCGCTGCGATTGCCCGCACCGCCGCCATCTTCATCTCCTCATTGATGGCGCTGGCACCACAATCGAGCGCGCCGCGAAAGATGTAAGGAAAGCACAGTACGTTGTTGACCTGATTGGGGAAATCGGAACGGCCGGTGCAGATCATCGCATCGGGACGCGCCGCACGCGCTATTTCCGGCATGATCTCCGGATTGGGATTGGCCAGCGCCAGGATCAGCGGTTTTGGCGCCATGTGCTGGAGCAGTTCCGGCTTCAGCACGCCTGCCGCCGACAGGCCGAGGAAGACGTCGGCGCCTGCGATGACGTCGGCCAGCGTGCGCGCCTCGGTGTCCTTCACATAAGGGTCTTTCCAGCGATCCATCTCGTCGACGCGGCCTTTGTAGGCGACGCCGAAGCGGTCGGTGACCCAGATGTTTTCCACCCGCGCGCCGAGCGAGACCAGCAGGTTGAGGCAGGCAAGGGCCGCTGCGCCGGCACCGGAGGTGACGATCTTGATGCCAGATATGGTCTTGCCGGCGAATTCCAGCCCGTTGAGCACGGCGGCGGCGACGATGATGGCGGTGCCGTGCTGGTCGTCGTGGAACACCGGTATGCCCATGCGGGCCTTCAACTGCTCCTCGACCTCGAAGCACTCCGGCGCCTTGATGTCCTCGAGGTTGATGCCGCCGAAGGTCGGTTCCAGCGCCGAGATCGTCTCGACCATGCGTTCTATACCGGGCGCGTCGATCTCGATGTCGAAGACGTCGATGCCGGCGAACTTCTTGAACAGGACAGCCTTGCCTTCCATGACCGGCTTGGAGGCTAGCGGGCCGATATTGCCGAGGCCGAGCACGGCCGATCCGTTGGTGACGACACCGACCAGATTGGCGCGCGCGGTGTAGTCGGCGGCGGTCGCCGGATCGTCGCGGATTTCCAGGCAAGGGGCGGCGACACCA
>NZ_RZQG01000402.1:0-5273 GCF_003998635.1 Mesorhizobium sp. M7D.F.Ca.US.004.03.1.1 | reverse complement strand
CTTCCAGACCGCCATCCTTGACGCCGATGACTTCGCAGGTGACGACCGCGTTCTTGCGCAGTTCGCCTGAAGTCGCCGCTTCGCCGACCGTATCCTTGGCCAGCTGCTTGATGCCGAGCGAGATGCGCTCCTTGTCGATGTCGACGTCGAGCACCTGCGCCTTGACCATGTCGCCGCGATTGTACTCTTCGATGACCTGCTCGCCCGGACGGGTCCAGTCGAGGTCGGAAAGGTGCACCATGCCGTCCACGTCGCCTTCGAGGCCGATGAACAGGCCGAACTCGGTCTTGTTCTTGACCTCGCCCTCGACCTGGCTGCCGACCGGATGGCTCGAGGCGAAAGCCTGCCACGGATTCTCGAGCGTCTGCTTGAGGCCGAGCGAGATGCGGCGCTTGGCCGGATCGACCTCGAGCACCACCACGTCGACTTCCTGGGTCGTCGACAGGATCTTGCCGGGATGCACGTTCTTCTTCGTCCACGACATTTCCGAAACGTGGATGAGACCCTCGATGCCCGGCTCCAGCTCGACGAACGCGCCGTAGTCGGTGATGTTGGTGACGGTACCCTTGATCTTCTTGCCGATCGGGAACTTGGTGCCGATCTCGGACCACGGATCGCTCTCGAGCTGCTTCATGCCGAGCGAGATGCGGTGGGTTTCCTGGTTGATGCGGATGATCTGCACCTTGACCGTCTGACCGATGTTGAGGATTTCGGTCGGATGGTTGACGCGGCGCCATGCCATGTCGGTGACATGCAGCAGGCCGTCGATGCCGCCGAGGTCGACGAACGCACCGTAATCGGTGATGTTCTTGACGACGCCTTCGACAACCTGGCCTTCTTCGAGGTTTTGCACGATTTCCGAACGCTGTTCGGCGCGGCTCTCCTCGAGCACGGTACGGCGCGACACCACGATGTTGCCGCGGCGGCGATCCATCTTGAGGATCTCGAAGGGCTGCGGGTTGTGCATCAGCGGGGAGACGTCGCGGATCGGGCGGATATCGACCTGGCTGCGCGGCAGGAAGGCCACGGCGCCGTCGAGGTCGACGGTGAAGCCGCCCTTGACCTGGTTGAAGATGACGCCTTCGACGCGCTCACCCTTGGTGAACTTCTCTTCGAGACGGACCCAGCTCTCTTCACGGCGGGCCTTCTCGCGGCTGAGCATCGCTTCGCCAAGCGCGTTCTCGATGCGCTCGACATAGACTTCGACGGTGTCACCAACCTTGAGGGTGGTGTCCTTGCCCTTGACGCCGAATTCCTTCAGCGGCACGCGGCCTTCGACCTTGAGGCCGACGTCGATGATGGCCATGTCCTTTTCAATGGCGGTGATGATGCCCTTGACGACTTGGCCTTCGCCAGAGTGACCGGCGGTAAAAGATTCTTCGAGCAGGCTCGCGAAATCATCGCGAGTGGGATTTGCAGCTGACATTGTTTCTCCTGGAGTGCCCCGCATCTAGAAGCGGGACGGGCGCCGTGGGTTAGCGTTGCGTTGGCCTGCCGGCGTTCCGGGCTACAAAAGCCCTGGGCCGCTCTTTAAGCGGCAATTCCGGCGCATGAAGAATGCTGGCAGGCTGGTTCGTGCCCGATATGGGTATTTTCTTCGCCTCCGACAACGGAAACACGAGGAAAAACCCGGATCAGGCCTTGTCTCTCTTGGCCAGCACGTCGTCGATGATCGCCATGGCTGCAAGAAACGCGGCTTCTATAGCCATTTCGCTGGTATCAAGCAAGTGCGCGTCGGCGGCCGGCTTCAAAGGTGAGTCCGCACGGCCCATGTCACGCTCGTCGCGGCGCACGATATCGGCAAGGATCTCGGCGAAATTGGCGCTGCCGCCGATGCTTTCGATCTCGGCCAGCCGCCGTCGTGCCCGCACCTCGGCGCTCGCTGTCACATAGAGTTTTATGTCGGCGTCGGGGCAGACGACGGTGCCGATGTCGCGCCCATCGAGCACCGCACCGGGCGGCGTTTTGGCAAAATCGCGCTGTTTTTCGACGAGGATGCGCCGCACTGTCGGATACACGGCGACCTTCGAGGCAGCCTCGCCGACCGCATGCGCCGACAAGACCGCCCGGTCGAGCTTTGCCAGATTGACCTGGCGGGCAGCGGTCTCGGCGGCCGAGACATTGTCGAGCGGCAGCGCGTGCTGGATCAGCGCATAGGCCACGGCACGATAAGTGAGACCGGTGTCGAGCAGGTTCAGCCGGTAATGGTCGGCAAGCCGGCGGGCGAGGGTGCCCTTGCCGGCGCCTGCCGGGCCGTCGATGGCGATGGTGAAGACGTGTGTCATGTGCAGGCCACCGGCCCCCGCGCCGTCGCTTCGCTCCAGGATGACGAAGCGAGAGATGATAGGCGCCACTTTCCCAGGGCTGCGATTGCCACGACTGTCACCCGATCTCAGCGCCCAGCCCCGTCATCAGGCCCATGAATTCCGGAAAGCTCGTTGCGATCATCGCCTGATCGTCGATGGTAACAGGCTTTTCCGTCGCCAGCCCCATGACCAGAAAGCTCATGGCGATGCGGTGGTCGAGATGGGTCTGCACGGTCGTGTCCTGGCCGTTGGGATGACCGCCAAGTCCCTTGCCGCCCGGTTTGCCGCGCACGGCAAGCGACGCCTCGCCCTCGGTGCAGTCGACGCCGTTGAGCTTCAGCCCGTTGGCGACGGCCGATAGCCGGTCGGACTCTTTCACGCGCAGTTCTTCCAGCCCCTGCATCAGCGTCTCGCCCTCGGCGAAGCTGGCTGCGACGGCGAGCACCGGGTACTCATCGATCATCGACGGCGCCCGTTCGGGCGGCACGGTGACGCCCTTCAGCTCGGAGTAACGCACGCGCAGATCGGCGACATCCTCGCCGCCGGCATTGCGCGCGTTGAGGATGTCGATCTTGCCGCCCATTTCCTGCAGCGTCAAAAGCAGGCCGGTGCGGGTCGGGTTCATCAGCACGTTCTCGATGACAATGTCAGAACCCGGCACGATCAGTGCCGCCACCAGCGGGAAGCCGGCCGAGGAGGGGTCGCCCGGCACCGCGATCGTCTGGCCGGTCAGCTTGCCCTGTCCCTCGATGAAGATGTGGCGCACGCCGCGCTCGTCGGTCTCGACCGACAGGTTGGCGCCGAAGCCCTTCAGCATCTTTTCGGTGTGGTCGCGCGTCATGACAGGTTCGATGACGGTGGTGATGCCCGGCGTGTTCAGCCCGGCGAGCAGCACCGCCGATTTCACCTGTGCCGAGGCCATCGGCACACGATAGGTGATCGGGGCGGCATGCTTTGGTCCATGCAGCGTGATCGGCATGCGGTCGCCCGGCGTCGCCTTCAGCACCTGCACGCCCATCTGGCGCAAGGGTTCGAGCACGCGGCCCATCGGCCGGCCCGACAGCGAGGCGTCGCCGATGAACGTCGTTTCCATGTCATAGGTGCCGACGAGGCCCATGGTCAGCCGCGAGCCGGTACCGGCATTGCCGAAATCGAGCGGGCCTTCCGGTTGCAGCAGCGCGCCATTGCCGGTGCCGCGGATTACCCACTCGGCGCCGCGCTTCTCTATATGCGCGCCCATTGCCTCCATGGCCGCACCCGTGCGCATCACATCCTCGCCTTCGAGCAGGCCGGTGATGCGGGTCTCGCCGGAGGCGAGGCCGCCGAACATGAAGGAACGGTGCGAGATCGACTTGTCGCCCGGCACGCGAGCGGTGCCCGAAAGGGCTGGGGATCGGCGGGCGGTGGCCGGCTTGGGGGCGGCGGCGTGAGACATGGAATTTCCCTGGACGGAATGCCGGCAGGCCGGCGCTTTTCATTTGTTGCGGCGGTCTCGTATCACGGCGGGCCGAAATGGTCATCCCCATGGTCGTCACTTGACGCGAGGCCTTTCAATGCATGGTTTTGTGACGCCGGCTTTTCGCTTTGACAGCGCTGCAAACTGTGGTTAAGGGGACCACTCTTTTATTGACGAGGCTTGCCGTGGCAAAAACCGAACTTGGCACAAAACGCATCGACCCGGAGACGGGCCGAAAATTCTACGACCTGAACAAGGACCCGATCGTCTCGCCCTACACCGGCAAGACCTATCCGCGTTCCTATTTCGAGGAAGGCAAGATTGCCGCTCTCGAGGAGGAAGAGGAAGTGGCCGAGAAGGAAGTGGACGCCGAGGAGGAAGAGGGCGTTGAGGTCGTCTCGCTCGAAGAGGCGGACGAGGACGTCAAGGCCGATGATCTTCCCGATCTCGGCGATGACGAGGACGATGTCGACCTCGGCGACGACGAGGATGACACTTTCCTTGCCGACGAGGAGGAAGAAGACGACGACGTCGCCGACATGATCGGCGTTGGCGACGACGACGACGAGGTCTGATCGGCCTTGAAAGCGGGCGTTTGCGGGCTTTCGTGGCCTGTGAAGAAAAAGCGGCTCTCGAAGGCTTGATATTGACGAAGGGCGGGGTTAGAAGCCGCCTGCACTAACGGCGCGGTCTCCAACCCGCGCCGGATCTCTTCGCCGGAAACGGTGCCGGTTGACTGCCGGAAGTGGGGCCATAGCTCAGTTGGGAGAGCGCTTGAATGGCATTCAAGAGGTCGTCGGTTCGATCCCGATTGGCTCCACCAAACAGTCTTTCTGCAAAACTGGCTATCTTCTTGCTGAAATAACCGCGCCTCTTCAAAGGCTTGCCAGCGTCGCGTTACAACGCCTGACAGGGACTGCGCTTGTCTCGTGCCGTCAGATTTCAGCCCCAGATACCCAGGCCTTGGCCGGATCGGCGACGCTCTGATACAACTCGCGACAGCATCGAATGGGCAGCAATTGCACCCGGCAAAGGAATGGCATTGCCTGTTGAGCCGGAATTCCGCGACCATCGTTCGTCAGTCCAACTGGTGACAGCTGTCCGGCGGTTGGTTAGCGATGGCATCGTCGTCGAGGGCGGCGATCTCACTCCAGCCGATCGCGACCTGCTGCTCGAGGAAGAACTTTCGCTGGGCAATGTCGTGCCGGCGCGACGCCGCGAATTTCGCGCGGGACGCTTCTACGCCCGGCAGGCGTTGCAGGGCTTTGGCGCAGGCGGCATCGTCATCCCGATCGGGGACAATCGTGCACCAGTCTGGCCGACAGCTATTGTCGGTTCCATCTCTCATACTCGAAACCTGTGTGTCGTCGCCGTCGGATCATCCACCGAATTCCTCGGCGTCGGCATCGATATCGAGGAGGATTCTCCCCTTTCATGCGAACTGGCGCGATTGGTGTCCGACGCCGCCGAACTGGAGGGGCGGGAAGAGATCGAAGGGGGCCTGGGGTGCG
>NZ_RZQG01000401.1:0-5292 GCF_003998635.1 Mesorhizobium sp. M7D.F.Ca.US.004.03.1.1 | reverse complement strand
GGTCACGCCGTGCACCTGCGCGATGACCGAGGCGGTCGGCACCATGGTCGGGTGAACGCGCTGCTCGATGCCGCTCTCGGTGCGCTGGGCGACACCAAGCAGCTTGATCCGGTAGCCAAGATCGCCGGCCGCGCGGATGTCAGCCTGGGTGATGTTGGAAATGCCTTCCATGTAGATGTCGTTGGCGGCGATCCTGGTGCCGAAGGCAAGGCTGGTCAAGATCGACAGCTTGTGCGCGGTGTCCTGGCCCTCGATGTCGAAGGTCGGATCGGCCTCGGCATACCCCAGCCGCTGCGCGTCCTTCAGGCAGGCGTCGAATGAGATGCCCTCGGCCTCCATGCGGGTCAGGATATAGTTGCAGGTGCCGTTGAGGATGCCGAACACGCGGGTGACCGAATTGCCGGCCATCGCCTCGCGCATCGTCTTGATGACCGGAATGCCGCCCGCCACGGCGGCCTCGTAGTTAAGCAGCACGCCCTTCTTCTCGGCGATCTCGGCCAGCGCCACGCCATGCTTGGCGAGCAGCGCCTTGTTGGCAGTGACGACGTGACGGCCGGCTTCGAGTGCCGCCTTCACCGATGAGCGCGCCGGCCCCTCGTCGCCGCCGATCAGTTCGACGAACACGTCGATTTCGGCGGCCTGCGCCATCTTGACCGGATCGTCGAACCACTTTGCCGAACTCAGATCGACGCCGCGATTACGCTTCTGGTCGCGCGCCGAGACGGCGGTGACGATGACGTCACGGCCGCACTGGCGGGTCAGCTCCGCCGCCTTGTCGCGCAGCACGCGCGCCACCGACGCGCCAACCGTGCCGAGGCCGGCAATTCCAACACGCAATGGTTCAGCCATGTCCGGCGACGTCCCTCAAGTCAGATCAAATTGCGTGCGGCAAACTTACCGGTGAGCGGAAAGCGGAACCACATTGTTGGGTTGCTTGGCGCTGGTCGCCAGGAAGCGCTTGATGTTGCGCGCCGCCTGCCGGATCCGATGCTCGTTCTCGACCAGCGCAATGCGCACGTGATCGTCGCCATGTTCGCCGAAGCCGACACCGGGCGCCACCGCCACGTCGGCATGTTCGATGAGCAGCTTGGAGAATTCGAGCGAGCCGAGATGCCGGAACGGCTCCGGGATCGGCGCCCAGGCAAACATCGACGCAGCCGGTGCCGGAATGGTCCAGCCGGCGCGGCCGAAGGCATCGACCATCACGTCGCGGCGCTTGTGGTAGATGTCGCGGACCTCGGCGATGTCGGCGCCGTCGCCGTTGAGCGCGTGCGCTGCAGCCACCTGGATCGGCGTGAAGGCGCCGTAGTCGAGATAGGATTTCACCCGCGTTAGGGCCGAGATCAGCCGCTCGTTGCCGACGGCAAACCCCATGCGCCAGCCGGGCATCGAGAAGGTCTTCGACATCGAGGTGAACTCGACGCAGACGTCGATCGCGCCCGGAACCTGCAACACCGAAGGCGGCGGATTGCCGTCGAAATAGATCTCCGAATAGGCAAGGTCGGACAGGATGATGATGTCGTTCTTCTTGGCGAAGGCGACCACATCCTTGTAGAAATCGAGCGAAGCGACCAGCGCCGTCGGGTTCGACGGATAGTTGAGGATCAGCGCCAACGGCTTCGGGATCGAATGCTTGACACCACGCTCAAGCGCCGGGATGAAGCCATCATCGGGCTCCACCTGCAAGGAGCGGATGACGCCGCCCGACATGATGAAACCAAAAGCGTGGATCGGATAGGTCGGATTGGGGCACAGGATCACGTCGCCAGGCGCCGTGATTGCCTGCGCCATGTTGGCGAAGCCTTCCTTCGAGCCAAGCGTGGCCACCACTTGCGTATCGGGATTGAGCTTCACGCCGAAGCGCCTGTTGTAGTAGGCGGCCTGGGCGCGGCGCAGGCCCGGAATGCCGCGCGACGAGGAATAGCGGTGCGTGCGCGGATCGCGCACGACCTCGCATAGCTTGTCGACGATGGCCTTGGGTGTGGGCAGGTCCGGATTGCCCATGCCGAGGTCGATGATGTCGGCGCCGCGCGAACGAGCGCTGGCCTTGAGCCGGTTGACCTGCTCGAAGACGTAAGGCGGAAGCCGGCGAACCTTGTGAAATTCTTCCATGGCAGTTCCAGACAGCAAAGGGGGTATTGGGCGCGCGCTATATACTTATTTGCAGGTAGGGTCGAGGGCGGGGTCGCATTTGGCTTCGATCTGCTTCAGCGTTTCGTCGCCATGCTTCTTGGCGAGATCCGTCAGTGCCGCCTGGTTGGCGACCTTCGGACCGCCGCCTTTGGCTGCCTGCGCGTTCTCGTCCGCCTTCAATTGCGCAAGCTTGGCGTTCTTCTCGGCTTCGGTGAACTGCGGCGCCGCCACTTGCGGCTTGATGTTCAGGTTTGGAAAGGTGCCGGTATCCTTCGGCCCCGTCCCCGCAGCAATAGGCGTCGGGCCGCTCGTGTTGGCGCTCGAGCACCCGGCAATCCCCATGAGGACGATCGACGCGCCGATGCGGCAAAAACGTCCGGCACCGAAAAAAACAGTCTCGCCAATATTAATCGTCATATTGTTTCCTTGGCAGCCGAGGTAAGCGAGATTGGACCCGGTCGGATGTCCCATGTTAATATGTCAAGAAAAGGCCTCGGGAGGAACCCCGCCAACCATGTCCAAAACACCCGATTCGGGCAAAGCGGAAGATGACGAGCCTTCGACCGTCGAGCAATATCTGGTGAAGGACCCGGAACGCTTCGCTCTGAACATGGCGCGCATGATCGAGCAGGCCGGCAAGGCGGCGTCCGCTTGGGCCGAGCCGCGCGAAAAAGGCGACGTGCGCGATCACGTCGCCGAGCCGGTTGTCGACATGGTGAAGACCTTTTCCAAGCTCAGCGAATACTGGCTTTCCGATCCGCAACGCGCGCTGGAAGCGCAGACGCGGTTGTTCTCCGGCTACATGACGGTCTGGGCCAACGCCATTCAGCGCACTAGCAACGCCGCGGAAGCCACCGAAGACGCCGTCAAGCCGGAGCGCGGCGACAAGCGCTTCCTCGACCCCGAATGGGGCCGCAACGCCTTCTTCGATTTTCTCAAGCAGGCCTATCTCGTCACCTCGCGCTGGGCGGCCGATCTGGTCGAGCACGCCGACGGTCTGGACGAGCACACCCGCCACAAGGCCGGCTTCTACGTCAAGCAGGTGTCCAACGCCATCTCGCCGTCGAATTTCATCCTGACCAATCCGGAACTGTTTCGCGAAACCGTCGCCTCGAACGGCGAGAACCTGGTTCGCGGCATGAAGATGCTGGCTGAGGACATCGCCGCCGGCAAAGGCGACCTGAAGCTGCGTCAGGCCGACTATTCACCCTTCGAGATCGGCAGGAACATCGCCACCACCCCTGGCAAGGTGGTTGGCCGCAGCGATGTCGCCGAGATCATCCAGTATGACCCGGCGACCGAGACGGTGCTCAAGCGGCCGTTGCTGATCTGCCCGCCATGGATCAACAAGTTTTACATCCTTGATCTGAATCCCCAGAAATCCTTCATCCGCTGGGCGATCGAACAGGGCCACACCGTGTTCGTCATCTCCTGGATCAACCCGGACGAGCGCCACGGCGCCAAGGGTTGGGAGGCCTATATCCGCGAGGGCCTGCAATATGGCCTCGACACGGTCGAGAAGGCCACCGGCGAACGCGACGTCAACGCCATCGGCTATTGCGTCGGCGGCACGCTTTTGGCGGCAGCACTGGCGCTGATGGCGCGAGAAGGCGACGACCGCATCAAGTCAGCCACCTTCTTCACCACGCAGGTCGACTTCACTCATGCCGGCGACCTGAAAGTGTTCGTCGACGAGGAGCAGGTCGCCGCGGTGGAAAAATCGATGAGCGAAAAGGGCTATCTCGACGGCACCAAGATGGCGACCGCCTTCAACATGCTGCGCTCGGGCGACCTGATCTGGCCCTATGTCGTCAACAACTACATGCGCGGCAAGGATCCCCTGCCCTTCGACCTGCTCTACTGGAACGCCGACTCGACCCGCATGGGCGCGGCCAATCACTCTTTCTACCTGCGCAATTGCTATCTTGAGAACAATCTCTCGCGAGGCATGATGGAGCTGGCGGGCCACACGGTCTCGCTCGGCGACATCACCATCCCGATCTACAACCTCGCTTCCAAGGAAGATCACATCGCGCCAGCGCTTTCGGTATTTCTCGGCTCGAAATATTTCGGCGGCAAGGTCGAGTACGTGATGGCGGGATCGGGCCACATCGCGGGTGTCGTAAACCCGCCAGCATCCAACAAATACCAATACTGGACCGGGGATACGCCAACGGGCGACTTCGGCCAATGGGTAGCCAAGGCCACTGACCACCCAGGATCCTGGTGGCCGCACTGGCAGAGCTGGATAGAGGCCAAGGACAACACTCGCGTGCCGGCCCGCAAACCCGGCAAGCATATGAAAACCTTGGGGGATGCTCCCGGTACCTATGTGAAGGTGCGTGTGTAACGGACTGTAATGTCTGGTGAGTTGACGGGCCGGTAAAAGCGGGCGAAATGGTGTCGTCAACCATCAAGCAGCCCTAATTTGGCAATCACTGCAAAAATACTTTCAGGCTTGCGGATTTGACACAGGTCTCGTTTCCGGATCGGAGACAAAGGTCACCTTGACAGCGACGTATGCGTGCCGCGCCAAGGATACCGACCGGGCATCGAGGGGGAATTTGACTTTGAAATCAGCAGGATGGAGCCTCGCAAAGGGAGAACGCCGCGCCATTGTGGCAGCGCTCTGTTCCTTGCTTCTGGCCTCCTGCACCTCGGCTGGTGATCCGACAATGTCGGTCGGAATGCCCGGCTACAATGCCACTGCATCGGACATAAGTGCTGCCTCCAGCGGCAAGGCGACCGTCACTTCCGATTCGACCGAGCAGACGACCGTGATGACGGCAAGCGATACGGCGCTGCCCGAGAAGGTCGCCTATGTGCCGATGGCCAATCCCGCAGCCGCCTTTCCGCTGACCACTCCGGCCGGCGCCGAAACGATCGTCGGCAACACGCCGCAGTCGCTGACGCAGCAGGCACAGACGGCGCAGCAGAACGACACGGTTGCTCAGCAGATCGCAGCCGCCGACGCCGGTGTAAACGCGCAGAAGCCGACAGCTGCTCCGGCCATGAACAACCCGGTCTATGTGACGGCTGGCGAGATGCCCCAGGCCGAAGCACCAAAGAAAAAAGGCTTCCTGGCCTCGATGTTCGGCGCCACGCCGGCCTCGGCGACGCCCCTTATCAACACCCGATCGGGAGAGCAGCCCCCTGTGC
>NZ_RZQG01000400.1:0-5292 GCF_003998635.1 Mesorhizobium sp. M7D.F.Ca.US.004.03.1.1 | reverse complement strand
GCTGCAAGGCCGGTGGATACAGCAAACGCATGTTTGGGGCGATTGGAAAACGAAGAAGCCGATGTTCAGCTGCGGCTAACCGGCCATAACCTTGTCACGCGAAACCTGATGGTCGGCACCCGAGGCAGCGGCGTGAACAACCAGCGCCGTCATAATCTCGGCGGCCGCAAGTGCGGCGATCACCGGCGGGCGCTTGTCCTTGACGGCATCGCCGCCGATCGGCGAGACGAGACGGGCAAACTCCGGTTCGCTACCGTCCGCCGATTTCAGGAACCAATTCTTGAAGGTGGCTTTCTTGGTCTTCGAACCGATCATGCCGATATAGGCCGCGTCGTCGCGCTTCAGCGCTTCGGCGACGATCAGGAAATCCAATGCGTGATCGTGGGTGAGGATGGCGAAGGCGGTGCCGGGGGGAGCTTTGCGCACCTCGGCCTCGGGCATCGGCGTCAGCCGTGTCTCGACGGTTTCCGGCATGCCTTCCAGCGCCTCGGCCCGCGTCTCGATGACGACGCCGTGCACCGGCAGAAGCGCGATCGTCGACGCCAGCGCCTGTCCGACATGGCCGCTGCCGAAGATGTAGACATGCGGCAGATGCGCTTCCTCAGCCTCCGCGGCCGCAACCAGTTCGGCAACGAGCGCGGCATCGACAAGCCGGATCAAGACTTCGACGCGCCCGCCGCAGCATTGGCCGATCTCCGGCCCGAGCGGCACGTCGAGCGTGGCGCAGATCTCGTCAACCTCGATGCGGGCCTCTTTACCCACCATCTGCCGGGCCTTGTCGATCGCCATGTATTCGAGCTGACCGCCGCCGATCGTACCAAAGATCGCCGTCTGCGAGACGAGCATGAAGGCGCCCTTTTCGCGTGGCGTCGAGCCTTTGGTCCCGGTCACCTCGACCAAAGCGATGCGGCCTTGACCAGCAAGGAAATCTCTCAGGCTTTGCACTTTCGAATTCATCATTCGCATTCCCGTGCCGGAAACATAGGGTTTTTCGGCCTGAATTGCACGTATTGCCGACCCTGGTGCCAGACTCAGGCCTTGGCCTCGTCCTTCAGCCGTTCGATTGCCATCAGCACCCGCTCCGGCGTTGCCGGCGCATCGAGGCGCGGACAAATCTTGTGGTCGGCAATGCTCGCCACCGCATCCGACAGGGCGTGCAGCACCGACATGCCGAGCGGGAACGGCGGCTCGCCGACCGCCTTGGAACGGTGGATCGTCGGCTCGCTCGCTTCCGGCCAGTCTGCCAAGGTGACGTTGAAAATCTTCGGCCGGTCGGAGGCGAGCGGAATCTTGTAGGTCGACGGCGCGTGCGTGCGCAGCCGGCCCTTGGCGTCCCACCACAGTTCTTCCGTCGTCAGCCAGCCCATGCCCTGGATGAAGCCGCCCTCGATCTGGCCGATGTCGATGGCTCGGTTCAGAGATCGGCCACAGTCATGGAGAATATCGGTGCGCTCGACCATGTATTCGCCGGTCAGCGTGTCGACAGAGACTTCCGAACACGAGGCGCCATAGGCGAAATAATAGAAGGGACGGCCCTCGCCCTTGTCGCGGTTCCAGTGGATTTTAGGCGTCTTGTAGAAACCGGCCGCCGACAGCTGGATGCGGGCCATATAGGCCTGTTTGATGAGATCGGCGAAGGCGATTTCCTGGTTGCCGATGCGCACCCGGTTGGGCAGGAACAGCACCTGATCGCTCGGCACCTGATATTTTTCGGCGGCGAAATCGATCAGCCGATCCTTGATCTGACGAGCGCCATTCTGAGCCGCCATGCCGTTGAGGTCGGAGCCGGACGACGCTGCTGTGGCCGAGGTGTTCGGCACCTTGCCGGTCGTGGTCGCGGTGATCTTCACCTGGTCGAGATCGATCTGGAACTCTTCCGCCACCACTTGCGCCACTTTGACGTAGAGGCCCTGTCCCATCTCGGTGCCGCCATGGTTCAGATGCACCGAACCGTCCGTGTAGACATGCACCAGCGCGCCGGCCTGGTTGTAATGCGTGGCGGTGAACGAGATGCCGAACTTGACCGGCGTCAGCGCCAGGCCACGCTTGATGAAACGGCTGTTGGCATTGAAGGCCGATATTTCGCGCCGCCGCCGCGCATAGCTGGCGCTTTGCTCCAGCTCAGCGACAATGCGCTGAATGACGTTATCCTCGACCGTCTGGTGGTAGGGCGTGATATTGCGGTCCGATGTGCCGTAGAAATTCTTCTTGCGGATTTCGAGTGGATCCTTGCCGACGGCAAAGGCCACCTCGTCGATGACGCGCTCGGCGCCGACCATGCCTTGCGGGCCGCCGAAACCACGAAAGGCGGTGTTCGACACGGTGTTGGTGTAGAGCGGCGCCGATTTAGCGTGCACCGCTGGCCAGAAATAAGTGTTGTCACAGTGGAACAGCGCGCGATCGGTCACCGGGCCGGAAAGGTCCGAGGAAAAACCGCAGCGCGCCGCGAACATGAAATCGACGCCGAGGATATTGCCCTCGTCATCAAAGCCGACTTCGTAGTCGACGAGGAAGTCATGGCGCTTGCCGGTGGCGATCATGTCGTCGTCGCGGTCGGGCCGGATTTTCACGGCGCGATGGTGCTTCTTTGCGGCGATCGCGGCCAATGCCGCAAACTGATTGCCCTGCGTTTCCTTGCCGCCGAAGCCGCCGCCCATGCGGCGGATTTCCACCGTGACGGCATTGCTCGGCACGCCAAGTGCATGACTGACCATGTGCTGGACTTCGCTCGGATGCTGGGTCGAGGAATAGATGGTGACGTCCTGATCTTCGCCCGGAATGGCCATGGCGATATGGCCTTCGAGGTAGAAGTGTTCCTGGCCACCGATGCGCATTTTTCCCTTTAGCCGGCGCGGCGCTTGACGGATTGCTGTGGCGGCATCGCCGCGCTTCAGCGTGAGAGGCGGCGTGACGAGCTTGTCCTTCTTCGGATCGAGCGCACCAATGTCGGTGACGAAGGGCAATTCCTTGTATTCGACCTTGGCCAACCTTGTGGCACGGCGCGCCTGCTCGCGCGTCTCGGCAATGACGCAGAAGATCGGTTGGCCATAGAATTGCACCTTGCCGTCGGCCAGCACCGGCTCGTCGTGACGGCCGGTCGGCGAAATGTCGTTCTCGCCGGGCACGTCACTGGCCGTCAGCACGTCGACAACGCCGGGCGCTGTACGCACCGCCGAGAGATCCATGCTGGTGATCATGGCATGCGTGGCGGCAGAAAGCCCGAGGCAGCCATGCAGCGTGCCTGATGGTTCCGGCATGTCGTCGATATAGACGGCGGTGCCGCTGACATGCTTGTGCGCGGAATCGTGACGCTGGTCGTCGGCGACGCCTCCGACGATCTTTTCAGCCTTGAGGTTGGGGGCAGCGTGCTTGTTCATCATGCCGCCTCGTGCCTCGAAACCTGGATCGGCTCCCTGGTGCCGCTGGTCTCGGCGAAGAAGCGCAGCAGGAGGTTGCGCGCCGCCAGTGCGCGATACTCGGCCGAAGCCCGCATGTCGGTGAGCGGGGTGAAATCCCTGGCATATTCGGCCATCGCCGCGTCTACCGTCTGTTCGGTCCACGGCTTGCCGAGCAGCGCTTTTTCGACAAAAGACGCCCGCTTCGGCGTCGCCGCCATGCCGCCATAGGCGATGCGCACCTCCGCGACCGTGCCGTCTTTGGCCAGCGTCAGGAAGAAAGCGCCAAGGGCCGCGGTAATGTCCTCATCGCGGCGCTTGGTGATCTTGTGGACTGCGAATTTTGTATCCTTGGCTGGAACAGGAACGTGCACGGCCTCGACGAACTCGCCCGGCTGCCGGTCTTGCTTGCCATAGGCAATGAAGAAGGTTTCCAGCGGGATGGTCCGCCGCTTCTTACCCTTGCGCAGGGTGAGGCGTGCGCCAAGCGCGATCAAGGGCGGCGGCGTATCACCGATCGGCGAACCGTTGGCGATGTTGCCGCCGATCGTGCCCATGTTGCGCACCTGTTCGCCGCCGATGCGATCGAACAACGGCCCCATCGCCGGGATGCGCTTCGCCAGCGTCGCGAAGGCGTCAGTGTAGGTGACGCCGGCGCCGATCGAAATGACGCCCTTGTCTTCCGAGATGGTGCAAAGTCCGTCGAGATTGCCGATGAAAATGGCCGGCGAAATATCGCGCATGTGCTTGGTCACCCACAGGCCGACATCGGTCGAACCGGCAACGATGGTGGCGCCGGGTTCCTTGTCCAGCACGGCGGCGAAATCATCGACGTCGGCCGGCACGATCAGCCGCGCCTTGGCCGAACCGATCTCGATCCGGGCGCCGTCATGCATGGCCTCTAGCCTCGCGGTGATCGCCTTGCGCTCCGCTGCCAGCGGATCCCTCGCCGCCTTGCCGTAGCTGGAGATGGCCTGGGCCGCGCGCATGATCGCCTCGTAGCCAGTGCAGCGGCAGAGATTGCCTTGCAAAGCCTTTTCGATGGAAGCGTTCGACGGGTCGGGTGATCTCATCCACAGACCATAGAGCGACATGACGAAGCCCGGCGTGCAGAAGCCGCATTGCGAGCCGTGGAAATCGACCATCGCCTGCTGCACCGGATGCAACTGACCGGGCAGGCCCCGCAAATGCTCGACGGTCACGACATGGGTGCCGTCCAGCGAGCCGAGGAAGCGGATGCAGGCATTGACGCTTTCATAGACCAGACCGCCGGCCGAGAGCTTGCCAACCAGCACGGTGCAGGCGCCGCAATCACCCTCGGCGCAACCTTCCTTGGTGCCGCGCAGCGAACGGTCGAGCCGCAGCCAGTCGAGCAGGGTCGCATCGGGCGCAACCGACGAAAGCGCTACATCCCTGCCATTGAGAATGAAACGGATCTCGTTGCGGATATTGACCTTGGCCATGCCTCAGCTCCCCCTGTAGGTCGAGTAGCCGTAGGGCGAGACCAGCAGCGGTACATGATAATGCACCGGTTCGGCCATGCCGAAGCGGATCGGTATCACATCGAGAAAGGCGGGTTTCGGCAGGCTCAACCCCTGCTGGCGCAAATAGTCGCCCGCGGCGAAGAGCAGTTCGTATTCGCCGGTGCGGAACTCCGCGCCAGCGAGCAGCGGCTTGTCGCAACGGCCGTCGGCATTGGTGACAACGGTCTTCAGATGTGTCCGCGCCTTGCCCTCGAGGTGATAGAGCGCAATCGACAGTCCCGCTGCCGGCTTGCCGGTCGCCGTGTCGAGGACATGGGTCGTCAGACGCCCGCCATCGGCTTTCGACGTTTCTGCCATTGGCCGCCTCCCATCTCCGGTACGAGCGAATTGGCCCGGTACGGTCAAATATCAAC